>CAYQKZ010000177.1:0-7144 GCA_964418135.1 uncultured Desulfobacterales bacterium | reverse complement strand
CAGATTGTAACGACTCATAGTATACAATGATTTCCCTCAACCAGCCACAACCCTATTGCCACCCTGATTTTTAGCATGATACATGGCGATATCGGCGCGTTTCATCAGAATTGCACCCGAGGTTTCCTCTTTTCGCTGAACTACGCCCATGCTTAATGTAACATGAGGAATCATACCGATTTTTCTGGTATCATACGGCCAGTCATCATAAAATGTCCGGCGGATCTTTTCTGCGGCAATTACCGCCTGGTCTAAATTGGTATGGGGCAGCAGGACGAAGAACTCGTCTCCGCCATATCGAAAGCCCTTATCCGTGCTGCGGATTGTAACATTGAGCAGATTTCCGATCCGTCGAAGGACATTGTCACCCTCGAGATGTCCGAGCCGGTCATTGCATTCCTTGAATTTATCCAGATCGAAACAGATCAGACTCAACGGACTGTTATAGCGTATGACCCGGTCGATTTCATCGGCAAGGCAGTGATGGAAATGCCGCTGGTTGAACAGATTGGTCAGTCCATCGACAATGGATAGTTTATGGAGCTTTTCCTCCAAGGCCTTCTGATTTGTCAGATCGTGAAAAAATCCCACGCTCCCCACCTCGTTGCCATTGTCAAAAATCAATACCGCCGACAAGCGAATCGGAATAACTTTGTCATCTATGTCAACAATGGTGGTTTCAAACCCATCGAGACATCCAACACCGCCGTAGTCCTCAGCATAGATGTTATTTTTGATTCGGCGCGCCTGTTCCCGGCTTCCGTAGATGTGACCAATGTCCAGACAGCCAATGACATCCTCTATCCTGCGCCGGGTCAACGCGGCAGCATTTGCATTGAAAATCACCACAGTGCCACGCGTATCCACGCCGATTAGCCCATCTGGACATACGGCGATCAAATCGGCGATCATTTTATCTCTGATCATTATCGTGGAAAAGTCCGTCTTGATCATTATCAATCTCTCTATGGGTGTCTTCGCTGCCGGCCAACGGAGAGGCGACGATGAACTCCGCACCGCCTTCGATGTTTCGGGCTGTGATACTGCCGTTCATGCTGCGTTCGATGATCATTTTCGACATGTACAGGCCGATGCCGGTCCCCGAATCCTTGGTGGAAAAATAAGGTTCGAATATCCTGTCCAGGATATCAACCGGAATACCGCCACCGTTATCGCGTACCGAAACACAGCCCTGGCCGTTTCACTCTGTCAGAACGATATCCACCCTGCCGGGAATCAATCGATCCCGCGCCCGGATAGCCTCTTTGGCATTGGACAGCAGATTCATCATCACCTGGGAATATTCATTGGGAAATCCCGTCAGCTCGATATCCATCGACGCATCGATATGGATGGCAATCTGGCTTTGTTGAAAGCTCGATTTTACCAGGGCGATCGCTTCCTGGATTTGCTCCCGCGCGGAGAAGGCGATTATCTCCTTATCCGGACGGAAGAAATTGGAAAAATCGCTGATGGTCGTGGACATTTTTTGAATCATCCGATTGCCGTCCGCAAACGCCTGATCCAGATAAGCTGCATCCAGTGTGTTGGACTGGTAAGCATCCTTGATGTTGAAAAGCAGCAACCCCAATGCATTCAGGGGTTGGCGCCACTGATGCGCGATGTTGCCTATCATCTCTCCCATGGCTGCCATCCGGCTCTGCCGGACGAGCATGTGTTCCTGTTCCATGGTTTTGCTAACTTCCTGCGCTATCTGCTGTTCCAGCGATTCGTTGATCCTGCGGATATCCGTGAACTGAGCTGTCAGGGAATCAGCCATCTGCATGAAATTGTCGATCAGGCGATGTAATTCGGTTATGCCGCTTTCAGGCCAGTCGATTACCGTGTCATCCGTAGACAGCTTGCCGGGAAGGTCAAGGGTGATCACATACAGTTTTTCAAGTGTGACAATCGAACGGCGGCTTAAAAATTCAGCCAGCATCAACGCTCCGAGCAACAGAAAGAACAGCAGGGTCAGCTTGTCGGTGTAGTTGTTGTAAAGCATTTTCTGAAAGGGTGCAACTGGCTGCTCCAGTATCAGTTTCCATTCCGTCGGAGTGCCGATGACGGTTTCCGCGACATAGACCGATTTCATCCAGCGCTCCGAGATCGGGGTGTTGCGCGGTACAACCGGCACCCACTGGCTGATCCCCTCATCCAGATGATGGATCGTTCCTATGCCACGCGCAAATGAGGTCATCACCGTCTGATCGGTGCGGTTGGTCATAATGACGTTGCCGGTTTTATCAAGCAGCGTGAAGAGCAGGTCATCTTCACCCATACTCTTGTCGAAGTGATCCATTACCTGTTCCAGGCTCAGGACGCCGCCGGCAAAGCCGCCATACTCTCCCTGAATGATCACCGGCGCAACCATCGCGACAATCGGCTTTGGGGTGAGGCCGAGTTTGCCCATCATCACCTCCGAGAGCATCGGTTTGAGTGTCTGCTTGAGTACCGGGATATAGGCGCGATCCGCAAAGCTTCTGCCGATGACTTTCTGCCCGGTTTCGTCGATTGGCGGAAAGTAGGCGATGGTTATTGCATCTCTGTCCTGCAGCCCGGCCCGCTGAAAATTGACATCCGATTTTATTGTCAGTTCCAGATAAGATTGCATCTGTTCCGGAGATCGTGAAGCCGCCATCTCGGCCAGATTTAAAATGGCTGAAGTTCTGTTCGCTATCCATGTTTCCAGGCTGTAAACCGCATGCTGACGGCCTTGTATCAGTGAGGTGCGGATATGGAGGTCGGTTTCGGCAAAATCTTTTCTGCAGCCCAGAGACAGCATGATCAAGGCCGGGAACAACACGAAGAAAGCCAGCAGGTTGTAGATGATATCACGGAAAGATGTCAGTGAAGAGCGGGATAAGAGAGAAAATACCGTAAAGATCATCCGGGCGATGAGGGCATTGGTGATGCCGTTCACCGTTTGTTTGATCATGACGATCGAGGTGTTGCTGAATGGAACCTGCATGACGATATGATAAAAAATGTAGACCAGCGGCATGCCGATGAAGAGCCAGTAGAGCGTATCGGCAACCACCAGTCCCATCTGGCGGCGCCTCATGAGCCAGCCGACAACCGCCACTTCGGCGGTCATGATGAGGATGGCATAGGGGTGATTCCATAGAATGTAGGTCATGCCGGCAATGATGGCGGCTGCCACAATGCCCGGTCCAAGGCCGAAGCGCTGCATCGCCAGCATGGCGAAGATGCTTCCAAAGAGAAAATCGATATTCAAGAAAATCGGGTACTTGAAATAGTTACCCGCCAGGCCGGCTGCGATCAATGCCATGCTTGGCAGGATGGTGCCGGTCAGATTGATATTTCGGTCTTCAATCCGTTGAGAGACTTTTTCCTCCACCGGGCGGCGCAGCATGTTTTTGTGGTTTGAAATGGCGTCTTTATTGCTCATAACAGCGCCTCCCGCACTTTGGCCGCCAGATTTTCGATCGAAAACGGCTTATGGATGAATTGTATGCCCTCGTCCAGAACACCGTGACGGGCGATGCTATTCTGGGTATATCCGGACATGAACAGAACCCGGATATCCGGAAACGACCGCGAAATTTTTTCATAGAGGGTTTTGCCGTCCATATCGGGCATGACGACATCCGTCAGCAGCAGATTTACGGGCTCCTGATGGCTGTTGAGAAAATTCAGGGCGTCGTTTCCGCTGATTGCCGCAAAAACCGTGTATCCAAGATGTTTCAGGATACTGCATGCCACTTCTCGCGCCATTTCATTATCTTCGACCACCAGGATCGTTTCCGATCCGCGCTGCGTATCCCGGGGAGCATCCGGTTCTTTTTTTTCGGTGATTTCCGTCTGGAGCGCCGGCAAATAAATCTTGAAAAGGGTTCCCTGGCCCGGTTCGCTATACACCTGAATATAGCCGTCATGTTGTTTGACGATGCCATACACCGTAGCCAGCCCCAGGCCGGTACCCAGTTCATTTTTAGTGGTAAAGAACGGCTCGAAAATGTGCTGCTGCGTTACTTTGTCGATGCCGCAGCCCGTGTCGGAAACAGCCAGCAGCACGTAGTTTCCCGGAGTACCCTGGACAAGCTTTTCAGCGCTCGTTTCATCGATTTGGGCATGCATCACTTCGATGGTCAGGGTCCCGCCATCCGGCATGGCATCCTGGGCATTGACGCAGAGATTCATCAGAATCTGACCGATCCGGCCCGGATCGGCGGAAACCGGGCAGGGTTCGGCACACAGAATCGTCTCCATTCGGATGTTTTCCCGAATCGTTCGCTGAATCAGTTTTTTGATATCTTCGATGATCCGGCGCAGATCCAGCGATTGCTTTATCAGCATCTGTTTGCGTCCGAAAGCCAGAAGCTGTGCAATCAGCTCCCGCGAGCGTTCGGCCGCCTGAATGATGCCCTGCGCCCGTCGATAAACTTTGGATGTCGGGTCCTGATCGAGAAGCATCAATTCGGCATTTCCCAGAATCGGGGACAGCATATTGTTGAGATCGTGGGCCACACCGGCTGCCAGACGGCCGATGGATTCGAGTCGTTCGGCCTGGCGGAATTTTTCTTCCATCTCCATGTCGTGGGTGATATCCACGGTGGTCATCAATTGTTCGTTGTTTGTCAGTGTCACCGGAATGAAGCTGGTGACCTTTTTTTCACCGTTTTTGCAAGTGACGGTAAAAATTCTCGGACGCTGCTGCCCATGCTGTGTATTTTTTTCGTCGGTGATCCAGGCGGCAATGACTTTTTGTCGGTATTCCCGATCCGGAAATGCTTTCCTGAACCATACTCTGCCGTTTGAGACATCGGCTTCATCATAACCGAACATTTCTTTGAATTTTGGATTGATCAGCAGGAAATTTGTGTCGTTTCCGATCAGCACCATGCCGAAAGGGGCATTGTTGACAAGTATTTTAAATCGCTCTTTTGCCTGCTTTATTTTTTTTTGGGATCGATTTCGAGCCTGTTGATCGGAAAGGATTTTGCCGATCAGAACCGTAGCCAGAGGATAGGTCAGCAGAACCGGCAGGCCGATCCGTTTCAAAGTAGTGACGACCATCGGCAAGGGCAGCAGAAATACGAGTATCAACATCGCGACATGAACGATCAAACTGAATCCGAAGAGCTGAGCAGCGGTTATTTCGGTATCCCGGCGAATCCAGCGCAAATGAAAAAATACGCCGATCAGGGCCGAAGACAGGATGACGGATACGCCCATGACGGCGCCCATTCCGCCCTGGATGATTCGGCAAATCAGTGCCATGGCGCCTGCCACAGCCACCGCCTCCGGGCCGAAGAACAGCCCGCACAGGCTGATCATGACGGATCGTCCGTCAAAAATCAGCCCCGGCGCCAGAACCAGCGGTCGCAGCATGCCGATTACCGCCGCACTGCCGAACACCACCCCCTGCAAAATTACTCCCTGAAGTTCGTGTTTCCACCGTTGACCGATAAAACCGGAGACGACGCTCAGCGCCACCAGCAATGCCAGGTTATATATCAAATCGATGAAAATCATGATGTATCCTTTATTTCGGTCTGCGTTGCTCTGTCATGACTGCGATCTCGATCCATGGGGCTTGGAGAAAAGATCGATGTTCGGAGCGATCGGCAGAAAAACATGAAAAATGCTGCCTTGGCCCGGTTGACTCTCTACCGTAACACCCCCTCTATGGGCATGAATGATCCCCAGTGTCACTGCCAGACCCATCCCCCGGCCGGTGAACTTGGTGGTGAAAAACGGATCGAAAATTTTCTCGATATCCGGATGCGGGATTCCGCATCCGGTATCCGATACTTCAATGCAGGCATATGCATTGTCCTTGGGTACCCACCCGATGGGAAATCGAGGTGCGACAGGGATGTCTGCTGCGGCAACCTGCCTGACA
Organism: uncultured Desulfobacterales bacterium; assembly: GCA_964418135.1. Taxonomy (GTDB): domain Bacteria; phylum Desulfobacterota; class Desulfobacteria; order Desulfobacterales; family Desulfatirhabdiaceae; genus RAAP-1. The sequence continues at coordinate 1,275 of CAYQKZ010000177.1, read as the reverse complement.
ACGAGATGAATCGTCTTTTCACCGGTACCGACGGCCTCTCGTGCGTTGGATATCAGATTGGTCAGGACCTGCCGGATTAGATTTTCATTGGTGAGAACAATCGGACCAGGTGATGACAGATCGGTTTTCAGAACAATTTCTTTGGGTATGCCGGCCATGAACAGGGGAAGGTTTCTGCGACAGACATCGGAGAGATTCAACAAATTTCGTTTGGCGGGTGTCTGCCCCAGATAAGTCAGCATCAGACCGCTGACTTCGGATGCTCTGAAGGCAGCCTGCATGGCCTCGTTCAGAAAGTTGGCCGTATGTTCGTTGAGAGTCGTGTCAGACAAGGCCAGTTCCAGGTTTCCCGTTACGGCATACAACTGGTTGTTGAAGTGGTGGGCAATGGCGCCGGCCATGCGGCCCAGACTTTCAGCTTTCTGAAGCTGCCGGTTCTGGGTTTCGAGTTCCGTTTTCTCCGCCACGATGCGGAGACTGTGCGCACATTCCAGCAGTGCCTGATGCAGCCGGTCGGGATCGACCGGTTTGATGATGTATTTGTCGATGCCGATTTCAATCGAGCGCAGCAGATAATCCGTCTGTTCAAAAGCGGTGGTGACAATGATCGGTACCGTGATATCCTGGCTGCGGATGGTAGATTTTATAGCCTGGGCCAGGGTGAGCCCATCCATTTCGGGCATCTGAATGTCGGTGACGACGATTGCCGGCTGATGTGCATGATATGCTGCCAACCCTTCCGTGCCGTTTGCAGCGGTAACCAATGTTCCGACACGATTTTGCAGAAATCTGCCGAGCTGCACGCGCGTATCCGGATTATCCTCGACATAGAGAAGGGAGAGGGTTTTTAAAAAATCCTGGTCATGCTGGATGGGATTCATTCAAGTTGTCCTTTTCCGGAGCCAGCGGTGAGCAGACGATGAACTCGGCACCGCCGTCGATATTCCGGGCTGTAATACTGCCGTTCATGTTACCTTCGATGATCATTTTCGACATGTACAGGCCAATACCGGTCCCCGAATCCTTGGTGGAAAAATACGGATCGAAAATTTTATCCAGAACATCCTCGGGTATTCCGCCGCCGGTATCTTTCACCGAGACGATCCCCTGGCCACCGGATGCCGTCAGTTGAATTTCGACATTGCCGGAAACCGGTTGATCGGGAGACGGGTGTGCCAGGATCGTTTCTTTGGCATTGGAAAGCAGGTTGAGCAATACCTGGGAATATTCGTTGGGGAACCCCTGCAGATTCAGATCGGTGGATGCATTGAAATG
>CAYQKZ010000176.1:0-7190 GCA_964418135.1 uncultured Desulfobacterales bacterium | reverse complement strand
CGTCGGCCCACCATATGGCCGCCACCAAGGCGCTGGACGATCTCTACGATGTGGCGCCCACGCCCACGGCCAGATTGATCCGGCAGCTCGAATTCAATGCTTTCTATATCGAAGATCATTATGTTCATTTCTTTTTCCTGGCAGCCCCGGATTTTGTGGTCGGACCCGATGCGGACCCGGCCGAACGAAACATTATCGGCGTGATCCGTAAGCTGGGAAAAGATGTCGGGGCGAAAGTCATCGATATTCGAAAGAAAAATCGGGAAATCATCCGGATGGTTTTCAGCAAGCCGCCGCATCCCGAAGGTGGATTGCCGGGCGGGGTTCCCCGTGGCATCACGACCGAAGAACGCCGGCGGATCCAGGAAATCGCCGACGATTCCGTTGCGTTTGCGCTGTCTGCGATGGATTTGTTCAAGGATGTGGTTCTGCGCAACCAGAAGAATTTCGATCTTGTTCAGAGTGATGCCTATCGGTTGAAGACATGCTACATGTCGCTGGTGGGCGCAGACGACCGGGTCAATTTCTACGACGGCACCGTCAAGGTCATCGATCCCAACGGTAAGGCGCTGTTGCGGTTCGACCCGAAAGATTATGCGGATCATATCGGTGAGTGGGTGGAGCCCTGGACATATATCAAGATGAATTTTCTTAAAGAGATCGGCTGGAAAGGGCTGGTCGAGGGAGAAGGTACCTCTCTGTACCGGGTGGCGCCATTGGCCAGGTTGAACGTTGCGGACGGCATGGCCACCCCGCTGGCTCAGAAGGAATACGAACAAATGTTTGACACCCTGGGCGGCAAGCCGGCCCACCATACCCTGGCCATGCACTGGGCTCGGCTGATCTGTGCGCTTCAGGCAGCGGAACACAATCAGATGATCGCCGGTGATCCGCTGTTGACCAGCAAAGACATCCGCAACATGAATCTGCGCCTGAAGCGTGTCGGCATCGGCTGTGTGGAAGCCCCCCGCGGTACTCTCTTTCACCATTACGAGACGGATGACCGGGGACTGCTGACCAAAATCAATCTCATCGTGGCCACCCAGAACAATGCGGCCCCTATCTCGCTGTCGGTCAAGAAGGCGGCCAGAGAATTCATCAAGGGAGGCGTTGTCCGGGAAGGGCTGTTGAATCGGGTCGAAATGGCGTTTCGCGCCTATGATCCCTGCCTGTCCTGCGCCACGCATGCCCTGCCCGGACAGATGCCCATGATGGTGAACATTCGGAACAACGCGGGCCGCGTGATTCAGACGATTCGAAGGCTGTAACGTGAGAACTCTGATTCTCGGCATGGGCAATCCCATTCTCTCCGATGACGGCATCGGCAACCATGTGGCTCTGGCGCTCGATGGCCATTTTGCGGACACGGATGTGCGTACCTGCACATTGATCGGCCTCGATCTGCTGGATGTGATGGCGGATTACGACCAGGTTTTTGTGATCGATGCGGTTCAGGATACACGGTATCTGCCGGGAAAAGTCGTGGAGCTGACATCCCTCGATGGCACACGGCATCTGTTTTCATCGCACGGGATGCATTTTTTCGAGATGATTCAGCTTGGAAGGGATCTGGGCATGGCGGTTCCGGATGTGGCCGGAATTTTTGGCGTGGCCGTTGCTTTCGATTGCCCTTTTGGCCAGAATCTGTCCGTGGAATTGGCATGCATGAAGCATGAAATCGTCCAGAACATTGCTGACCGGATCAGGGTGTTGGGGCGTTGGTTCTAACTTGGTCCACTCCAATCGAAAATAGCCCGGCAATTCATTGCCGGGTCAATGAGAATGAATAGTATCAGTTCCATAATGTAGTGGACGAAGATATACTGCGAACGGGCATAATCTTAACTATTTGAACCCCCACTCCAACCCTCCCCCGCTGGGAGAGGGAGCATAAGGAAAGTAAGGTTTATGCCCTTTCGCAGTATAGAACCATGCCCAAATTGTATTATCAGGGTATCAGGCAAGCCTGCCCGACTACATGGGCCAAGGTAGAGGGGGAGGCGATAGCAGTGAATATTTTTGGGGGAGACATATCATTCCATGGAGCCATTCACACAAACAGATTTATCCGAACCTTCACCCCGACCCCGCCAGGAGCGCCGGTTGATCGGCGACCGGGGCGATTATTTCCTGAAACGGATTCAGGGAGAGGCCGGTGTCGATATTTCGGCCTGTTATCAGTGCGAGCGCTGTACCAATGCCTGTCCGGTCAGTCACTATATGGATATCAAACCGCACCAGGTCATGCGCTATATCCAGTTGGGATGGCGTGAGGAACTGATGAAATCCGCCACGATCTGGATCTGCCTGTCGTGTGAAATGTGTACGACCTATTGCCCCAATGAAGTGGATGTGGCCGAAACCATCAATCATCTGCGCAATCTGGCGGCCCGCTCGTCCGTGCCTCCCGAACACGAAAGTCTGGCCGTATTTCACCAGACTTTTCTGGATGTGCTGAAAAAATCGGGCCGTGTCAATGAAATCCGGCTGATGAGCGCCTATTATGCGCATCCCAAAATTCTCAGGGAAAAAGCGGCGGAAGGCTCTCTGAAAGAGGAACTCCTGGTGGGCATGACACTGCTGCGGAAGGGACGGCTCAGGCCGTTCACTCCCCGGTCCCGGGCGGTCCGGGAACTTCAAGAGGCTCATCGGCGCATGCATGGAGAATAACCGTTCACCTCCTCCCCCCGGAGGGGGGAGGTCGGGAGGGGGAAAATAATGTGCTTACAAATAGTTATACGATTTCGATGATGTTCAGCAGGGAGGGAGCGTGAGCGGTTGCAATGGAGCGATGAAACTGTCCTTTTATCCGGGCTGTTCCCTCGAAGGCATGGCCAATGACTATGCCCGGTCCATCAGTGATGTTTTCAGCGGGCTGGAAATCGATCTGACGGAAATTGCGGACTGGACCTGCTGCGGGGCCACGGCCGCCCACAGCCTCAGCCAGACGATGGCAGTACTCCTGCCGGCCCGGAATCTGGCGGCAGCCGAAACCATGGGGAGGGATATCGTTTCGCCCTGTGCCATGTGTTTCAACCGTCTGCGGTTTTCTCAGCAGATGATCCGCAAAAAACGGTTCGATATTCCCTGGCCGGTCACCGGAGATATTCAGGTCCACGACATGACCCGGTTTTTCGCCGAACCGCAGATGATTTCGCTGATCACCGACCGGCTGGTCCGACCGCTCACCGGCCTGAAAGTCGTCTGTTACTACGGCTGCCAGATGGTGCGTCCGCCCAAAATCACCGGGTATTCGGACTACGAAAACCCCCGAACCCTCGACCGCATCGCTGAAGCCATCGGTGCCGAGGTCATCGACTGGTCCTACAAATCCACCTGCTGTGGTGCAAGCATTGGCATCGCCCGTCGGCAGATGGGAGAATCCCTTGCCGGAAGAATCCTCGACAAAGCGGCACAGGCCGGCGCCGAAGCCATCGTGGTTTCGTGCCCGCTGTGTCAGTCGAATCTGGACATTCTTCAGAAAGATCGGCCCGGTACACGGTTGCCGGTGTTTTATTTCACGGAACTGTTGCGGCTGGGGTTCAGCCGGGTCGGCGATCCGGGGTGGTTTCGGATGCATTTTACAGATCCGGTGCCGTTGCTGCGGGAAAAGCGTTTTCTGTAAAATCGGCCCAATAAAATTCACCGCAAAGACGCAAAGACACAAATGGCATTTCAAGTATCACCGTAAACAGGCATGAAAATTTAACGAACCTTTTTTTCGTGTTTTTCGTGTATTTCGTGGTTAATCGTATTTTACAGTAAGGAAAGTAATTCACTTGCTTTGCGCTCTTTGCGTCTTTGCGGTGAATTTCCCTTCACAAACTTTTCATTTTGGGCGGTAGGATGACCCACGCATTCATTAAAAATCCGGTTGGAAAGGTGATCGTCGTCGGTGGCGGCATCGCGGGCATTCAGTGCGCCATCGATCTGGCGGATACAGGTTTCTTCGTCTATCTGGTCGAGGCTTCGCATTCTCTGGGCGGCATCATGGCTGCACTGGACAAGACCTTTCCCACCAACGACTGCTCCACATGCATGTTTTCCCCGAAACTCGTTCAGGCTGCCGGTCATGTCAACATCGAAATCCTGACCCTGAGTCGGCTGCTCGAACTGAATGGCAGTCCGGGACAGTTTACGGCCGTGATCGAACAACGGCCTCGGTATATCGACACGGAAAAATGCATCGCCTGCGGCAAATGTGCGGAAAAATGTCCCCGGAAAGTGCCGGACCCGTTCAACGGGGAGTTGGCTATGCGAAAAGCCGCATTTCTGACCTTTCCGCAGGCCGTGCCCTTGAAATATGCATTGGACCCCGATCACTGTCTGAAATTGACGAAGGGAAAATGCGGCATCTGCCAGAAAATATGTCCGGCCGGTGCCGTGGATTACACCCAGAAAACGGAAATCCGGACACTTACGGCCGGATCGGTAGTGATTTCAACGGGTTTTGAACTGGCGTTGACCACAGCCGAAGGGGAGTTCGGGTATGGCCGATACCGGAATGTGGTGACATCACTTCAGTTCGAACGGATGCTGTCCGCCACGGGGCCGTATGCCGGCCATCTGCGCCGGCCTTCCGACGGCCGGACGCCTGAAAAAATCGCCTGGATTCAGTGTGTGATGTCCCGGGATGCGGCCCGGAACCGGCCGTTCTGCTCTTCGGTCTGCTGCATGCATGCTGTCAAACAGGCCGTTCTGACACGCGACCATGAACCCGATACCGAGACGACGATTTATTTCATGGATATCCGGGCCCACGGCAAGGGATTCGACGAGTATGTGGATCGGGCCCGTCACCGGTACGGTGTTCAGTTTCGGCGATCCATGATTTCCCAGGTGTATCTGAATCCCCAGAATGAGAATCTGGTGATCGAAACCTTCGACCACCATCTGAACCGCAAGATCGAAGAATCCTACGATCTCGTCGTGTTGTCGAGCGGGTTCAAGCCCTCGAAAGCCTTCACCGAACTAGCCGGGAATATCGGATTGCGAACCGATGCCTATGGCTTTTTATCTGCGGATTTCGATGAGCCCATGACCACATCCCGGCCCGGAGTGTTCGCCTGCGGCGGCATCGAAACGCCCAAAGATATTCCCGAAACCATCATTCAGGCGGGCGCTGCCGCGGCTCAGGCCTCCATGTTCATCACCGCCGCCCGAAATACGGCCGTTACGGTCGAAGAACGGCCCGATGAGGTGCCGCTCGATGCCGAACCCCGTATAGGCGTGCTGGTCTGCCATTGCGGCACCAATATCGCCGGAGTCGTGAACATCCAGGCGGTTCTGGCGGACGTAACGACCTTGCCGCATGTCGTTCTGGCCCGGGACTTCCTGTTTACCTGCTCCACAGAAACCCAGTCGATCATCGCCGATCTCATCCGAACGCACCGTCTCAACCGGGTCGTGGTGGCCGCCTGCTCACCCAAGACCCATGAATCCCTCTTTCAGAACACCCTGAAGGATGCAGGCCTCAATCCTTATCTCTTCGAGCTGACCAACATCCGCAACCAGTGTTCCTGGGTTCATGGCGATGATCCCGAAAAAGCCACCCGCAAGGCCATTGAACTGGTCCGTGCCGGGGTCAGCCGGGCGGCCCGGCTCGCACCTCTTTACGACAACTCCTACCGGGTGGTGAACACCGGGCTGGTGATCGGCGGCGGGATCGCCGGGCTGAATGCCGCGTTGACTATCGCCGATCAAGGCTATGATGTCCATTTAATTGAAAAAACCGAGGGTCTGGGCGGTGCGGCCCGGCATCTCGGCATGACGCTGGAAGGCCATTCTCCTGCCCGCATGATCCGGCATCTGACCGAGCGCGTCACCCATCATCCCCGCATTGTGCTTCATCTGAACAGCCGGCTGGTGTCTCACAGCGGTCATGCCGGCGCCTTTCAGGGCGTTGTCGAAACCGAAGATGGGCCGCAGGATATCCGCTATGGCGCGGTCGTGGTGGCCACCGGAGGTCGATCTTACGAACCGGTGGAATACCGGTACGGCCGTGATGACCGGATATTGACGCAACTTTCATTTTCAAAACGCATGATGGAAGATCCTGGCTGGGCAAAGGGCCTGAGCCGTATCGTCATGATTCAGTGCATCGGTTCCCGTGAACCGGCTTTTCCGTTTTGCAGCCGCGTGTGCTGTGCTGCGGCCGTCCGGAACAGCATCCAGATCAAGGAGATGAATCCCGACGTTCAGGTCATCGTATTGTATCGGGATGTCCGGACATTTGGATTCAAGGAACGGTATTATGCCCACTCCAGGCAGCAGGGAACCCTGTATTTCCGGTATCATCCGGATGAAAAGCCGCAGGTCTTCGATATGGACGGCGCACTGACCGTCGATTTCACGGATCGAAGCTCTCACCGGGACTTTCGGGTCGAACCCGATATCGTGGTTTTGAGCGCCGGTATCCGGCCTGATGACGGGGCCAGCCAGATTGCCCGTCTGCTGAAACTTCCCACCACCGAAGCGGGATTTTTTCTGGAGGCCCACGTCAAACTCCGGCCGGTGGAATTTGCAACTTTCGGGATTTTCCTGGCCGGACTGGCCCACAGCCCCCGGTTCATCGACGAGTCCATCACCATGGCCAAAAGTGCGGGGCAGCAGGCGGTCAAAATCCTCTGCAAAGACATGTTGACGACAACAGCCGCCGTTGCGTCTGTCGATCCGGAAAAATGTGCGGCCTGTTTGATCTGTGTTCGGCTCTGCCCTTTCGGCGCCCCGCGGATCAATCCGGACGGCGTGTCGGAGATACCGCCATCCGCATGCATGGGATGCGGGATCTGTGTATCGGAATGTCCGGCTGGTGCCATTGATCTGAACCATTGCACGGATGATCAGTTGATCGCCGGTATCGATGCGATTCTTGAAAATGGGAGGTGAAAATACCATGCAAATGATTGTCGCCATTCTGATTCTTGTCCCTTTCCTGGCTGCGCTGGGCTGCTATATGATCAGATCCGGTTCGGTGCGTTCCGGCATCGTTCTCACGACCGGCAGTTTGCTGATCGTCAGCTCGCTCCTGTTGACTCCCCATGTTCCTTTCACGTTTTCTCCAGCACCCTTTTTCGATCTCGATGTACACGGACTCGTTCAGATTCCGGATTTCATCCTGATGGCCGTCGTTCTCTATTATGGCATCAAGCACCGGAGCCTGCTGGTCATCGTTCCCACATCCTTGCAGA
>CAYQKZ010000175.1:0-7330 GCA_964418135.1 uncultured Desulfobacterales bacterium | reverse complement strand
GCGCATTCCATGGTGGCGCAGGACAGCGTGGTGATTCAGGCAGCCAATTATGAACTTCTAAAAAAAGTGAATCATACCAGTAAGATCGTCCGTGGCCTCCAGGATTTGTCGATGTCGATGAGAATGGTGCCACTGAAGCAGACATTTCAGAAAATGGCTCGGCTGGTTCGGGATGTCGCCCGGAAAGTGGGGAAGAACGTCACTTTTCTGACAGAAGGGGAAGATACCGAAATCGATAGAAATCTTGTGGATGTGATTAATGATCCCCTGGTTCATATGGTTAGAAATGCGGTCGATCATGGCATCGAATCACCGGATGTGCGAAAGGAAAAAGGTAAATCACCGAACGGTACGGTAAAGCTGTCTGCCTTCCATTCAGCCGGGAGCGTGGTGGTTCAAATTATTGATGATGGCAAAGGGCTGGATCGAAATGCCATTCTGGCAAAAGCCATGGAAAGAGGTATGATCCCAGATAGTTCTTCTCTATGTGATCGCGATATATACAACCTGATTCTGGAGCCGGGATTTTCAACGGCGGAAGTCGTTACCGATGTATCAGGCCGGGGAGTCGGAATGGATGTGGTGAAAAAGAATATCGAATCCCTTCGCGGTCAGGTCGAAATCCAGTCCGAACCGGGCAAGGGGTCCGTTTTTCGAATGAGTCTTCCCCTGACGCTGGCGATTATCGACGGCATGGTTTTACGTGCCGGTCAAGAAATCTATGTTATTCCAACCGTATCGATCGTGCGATCCATCAAACCTGATCCGAAAGATATTTCAACCGTTTTCAACAGAGGCAGGGTACTTGGTCTTCAAGGAAAATTGATTCCCCTGTATCGACTGACACGTCTCTATAATATTGACGACAGCAGTGAAGACAATGCAGAACTGGTTGTCGTCATTGAAGATGATGGAAATCAGGCCGGTATCATCATCGATGAACTGGTAGGCAGACAGCAGGTGGTCATCAAAACCCTCGGAGAAACCATGCAAAAGATTCCTGGAATATCCGGAGGGGCTATCATGCCAAACGGTAGAGTCGGTCTCATCGTGGATATCCCCGGATTGATGAGGCTGACATCAGCGGTTATGACCGATAAAAAGGAAGACAGATTGGATAAGGTTTATAATTGACACTATCTACCCAAGAACTCAGTGAGAAACAATTTCGAAAAATATCGGATCTGGTATATCGTCATTGCGGCATCAATCTTAAAGACGGAAAAGAAGCGCTGGTCAAGGCCAGGCTGATGAAACGGTTTCGAGCCATTGGTATCGATTCCATTGAATCATATCTGGCGCTTATCGAGAGTAAGGCCGGTATTGGTGAATTGGACGAGATGATTGATGCCATGACCACAAACAAGACCAGTTTTTTCAGAGAAATCGATCATTTCAACTTTTTGCAGGAAACAGTGCTTCCTCAACTCAAAGGTAGGCGGATGCGTTTCTGGAGCGCGGCTTGTTCGTCGGGAGAAGAACCCTATTCCTTGGCGATGCTTCTCAAAGAAAATTTAACCGACATTGACCGTAGAGATGTGTTGATTCTGGCAACCGACATTTCCAGAAGAATGCTTGATAAAGGAATGAAAGCCTTATATCCTGAAGACAGCCTGAAGGACCTGCCCGTGTCGTATCTGAAAAAGTATTTTATCAGATCACGATATGCTGTAAACGCCTACCAGGTTGCCGATAATGTTCGGTCAATGGTGCGACTGGCTCACCTGAATCTGATGGGTCCATGGCCGATGAAGGGGCCTTTTAATGCTATTTTCTGCCGTAATGTGATGATTTATTTTGACCGCCCAACACAGCAGCAACTGATCAACCGTTTCTGGGATCTTATTGAACCGGATGGTTTTCTCTTTGTGGGGCATTCCGAAGGGCTGTCTGCCATTTCACACAAATTCAAATATGTTCGGCCGGCAACTTATCGGAAATAAGAATATTAATGACGTCAGCAGAATGCGTAACCTTCTGCCTGACGTCTGCTTTTTTCCATAAACGGATCAAACTGGAAAACACAGACAGGTAAAGATGAATCATGTTGTAGCCGTGGGGGATATGAAAACAGGATGCAGGGAAGACACGATTGTGACCCATGCACTTGGAAGCTGTTTAGGACTGATGGTGTACGATCCGGCAGCACAAGTCGGAGGACTTCTGCATGCCATGCTTCCGCTTTCAAAAATCAATCTTCAAAAAGCCGCTGAAAACCCCTTTATGTTCGTTGACACGGGGGTGCCGGAACTTTTTCGGCAATTGTATGAATTGGGTGGTCAAAAAAGCCGAATGGTGATCAAGGTTGCCGGATGTGGACAACCATTAGGCAACAGCGAAATGTTTAAAATCGGAGAACGCAACTATACCATCCTGAAAAAGCTGCTCTGGAAAAATAATATCATGATTGAAGCCGAAGATGTAGGAGGAATCGCTAGTCGGACAGTTTATTTTGACATGTCAACGGGGCAGGTGACCATCAGCAGTAAAGGAGTCAAAAAAGAGCTGTGAACCAAAACGAACTGAAATTAATTTTGGAAGATGTGAAGTCTTTTCCCAGCATGCCTGCTGCAGCACTCAAACTTCTAACCTTGCTGAAAGATGAAAACACTTCCAATGTGCAGGTCGAACAGATATTGCGGTATGAGCCCGGCTTGACAGCCAATATCCTCAAGCTGACCAACTCCGCTTATTTTGGTCTTCCAACAAAGATTGGTTCGATCCGGCAGGCGGTTCTGATGATCGGCTGGAAAAGACTGACACAGATCGTTCTGGCATCCTGTGTCAGTGCCATCGTCGACAAGCCTGTTCAAGGTTATGATTTATCGGCTGGTGAATTGTGGAAACATTCTGTTGCCGTTTCCGTAGCTTCTGAAATTCTGGTGAAAGTGCTGAAATTACCGGTTTCTGAAGAGTTATTTACGGCTGCGCTGCTTCATGATGTCGGAAAAATGGTGCTGGGACGATATGTGAAACAAGATATCGATATGATAGACGGTGAGGCGATGCAGGAGATGCCGTTTGAACAGGTGGAACGCAGCATGTTCGGCATAGATCATGCCGAAATCGGCGCCGATATCCTGAAAAAATGGTTGTTTCCACCGGCAATTATCAGTGCGGTGCGATGGCATCATGATCCGGATGCCGCACCCAAATCCAGCCATTTGATTGATGTTGTCCACGTGGCAGATGTGTTGTGTTTAATGTCCGGAATCGGCATGGGCAGAGAAGGACTACAATACCAACCGTCAATGGCTGCCTGTAAGCGGATTGGCATTTCCGATCAGCACCTTGAAATGGTGATCAGCCAGACGCTTCAATGGGCGAATGATTTGGCTGCTTCTCTTCAGGATGATTCCTGATGCAGTTATATCGTCGCTGTTGATATGTTACAGGTAAATGAGAAACCGGGGGATTTGATTTATGGGGATAAACATCCTTATCGTCGATGACAGCAGTGTCATGCGGGCAATGATTTTGAAAACACTTCGAATGAGTGGGCTTTCTCTTGGCGATGTATACGAGGCTTCAAATGGTGTTGAGGGGTTGGAAATTCTTAACATGCGATGGATGGATCTGGTGATTCTGGATATCAACATGCCTGTAATGAATGGAGAAGACATGATGATTCGCATGAAGGCGAATTCGGAGTTGAGTGATATTCCCGTTATTGTCATTTCTACCGAGGGTTCCAAGACCCGGATCGACGGGTTGACAAAAATGGGAGCCATATTCATTCGCAAACCGTTTACGCCTGAAATCGTTCGGGATGCCGTGAATCAGAGCCTGGGTGCAGGAGTAAGTTATGAGTAATCCTAAGAAAGCGGTGTTAGGCAAAGTTGTCAGTGACTCACTGGAAAAACTGGCTTTTATGTTTTTCATGACCGATTCTTTCAGAGAACCGATTCCCTTACAGAATGCCGTTACGAGCGAAGTATCGTTTACCGGCATTTTTTCTGGCCGGCTTGCAGTGGTAATGACAGAGTCTGCCTTAAAAGAACTGGCTGCGAATATGCTCGGAATCGATTCCGAGGATGTTGAGCAGATTCATCTGCATGATGCTTTGAAAGAAGCAGCAAATATTATCTGTGGTAATTGGCTTCCTGTAATCGGTGGTGCAGAAACGGTGTTTCACCTCGATGCTCCGAGGATTCTGAGTCCGTCACAAGCTGTATCCGCTTTGACAGGCCAGCCGCCTACTGTACTTGAAAAAATGAGTGCTGACGAAGAACCTTGCGATATTTATTTTTTCAGAGTGGATGGCTAAGGATATGGCATGATTTTGGCATGTCATATAGATCAGATTGAACGGGCGCAGCAAAATGATTAGAGTACTGATTGTCGATGATTCTGCCGTTGTGCGGAAAATTTTGAGCGAGGAGCTGTCTAAGTATAATGATATCGAAATTATAGGTACGGCTGTAGATCCTTATGTGGCCCGGGATAAAATCGTCAGACTTCAGCCGGATGTGGTAACATTGGATTTAGAGATGCCGCGAATGGATGGATTATCTTTCCTCACAAAATTGATGAAACATTATCCATTGCCGGTTGTTGTACTCAGTTCCCTGACTCCCAAAAATAGTGAAATGGCGTTGAAGGCACTTGAACTGGGTGCGGTTGAAGTACTGGGAAAACCGGGTTCAACTCATTCAACACAGAATATCTCTCAACTTCTGGTGCGTTCGATTCGTGCTGCGGCGACGGCGCGGATTCAGCGAATTTCTGACAGAGCTGAGATTTCACCACTGGCTCAGTCCGCTTCAGAAGTACTGCTGACCCAAACAACACATAAAGTGATTGCCATCGGGGCTTCGACGGGGGGAACAAAAGCGATTGAAGTTGTCCTGAGCGGTATGCCGGTTTCTTCTCCAGGAACTGTCATTGTTCAGCATATGCCCGAAAATTTTACATCATCATTTGCAAAACGTTTGAATGATCTGTGTCAGATGGAAGTTCGAGAGGCTCGAGACAACGATTCCGTAGTACCTGGTGTGGCACTGATTGCTCCGGGAAATCATCATATGCTCCTTTACAGAAGCGGCGGGAGTTATCTGGTCAGAATCAAGGATGGTCCCATGGTTCACTATCAGCGGCCCAGTGTGGACGTTCTCTTTCAGTCTGTTGCGGCCAGTGCCGGTAAAAATGCAATAGGCGTGATTTTGACGGGTATGGGTGCAGATGGCGCCAAGGGGCTGCTGGCAATGAAGAAGAGCGGGGCCTATACCATGGCGCAGAATGAAGAAAGCTGTGTGGTCTTCGGCATGCCCAAAGAAGCGATTAAAATGGGGGCCGCTGATAAAATCGTCGGCCTTACGGAAGTGTCCCGTTCTATAATTCTGGCACTGCAAAAGGAATCCGCCTGATCTGAATACCGGTGGAAGGCGATGTGTCTCAAACCGAATAAACAGAGAGGTTTGTTGCCATGATAGGGTTGAATTCATCATTGTATATTGGTAGAGACGCCCTGATGACGAATCAGTTGGCGATCGCCGTGACCGGCCAGAATATTTCCAACGTCAACACGACGGGGTATTCCAGGCAACGCGTCAATCTGGAGAGCAAAGTGATCGTCACTTCAGACGGTCCCATGGGGGCCGGGGTGATCGATCGACAGATTGTCCGCATCTATGATCAGTTTTTGAATGTCAATATCCAGGAAGAAATTCAGCAAAAAGGGAGATGGCAAACCGAGAACCAGTCTCTTCAGCAGGTGGAAATCAATTTCGATGAGTCTTCCGGGGACGGATTCAGCGACCACATGAGTCGGTTCTGGAATGCATGGCAGGATCTGACCCTGAATCCATCCGGTTATGCGGAGCGGAAAGCCCTGGTAATTGCGAGTGAGGATTTAGCATCCAATTTCCAGGAAAAATCAAATTATCTTGATCAAATACAGTATGATATGGATCAACGTATAATTGCAACAACCGATGAAATCAACAACCTGTCCTCTCAGATTTCGGATCTGAACAATAAAATCGTAAATTTAGAAATAACCGGCGCTTCGGCAAATGATTTTCGAGATAAGCGGGATGTGTTGATGAATCAGTTATCTGAAAAAATCAATTTTACAAGTTCCGAAGATTCAGATGGTCGGGTTACGATTACACTGGGAGATGGAAATAACCTGGTTGATAGTTCTATGGCTAAACAGGTGAGTACTGAAGCGGATATTTCTACCGGATTCCTGAATATCGTTTGGGATGGCACTTCTGATGTGATCCCTATCACAAATGGAAGTTTAAAGGGATGGATGAATGTTGGAGATGTCCTTGTTCCGGAATACAAAGAGCGGCTGGATGAGCTGGCCAAGCAATTTATTGATGATCTCAATTCTTTTCACTTATCAGGTCAAAACCTGGTTGATTCCACTCCACGCAATTTCTTTGATGGAACTACAGCATCGACAATTGCCGTTAATCAGGATATTGTTGACAATGTTAATTTAATAGCAGCCGCCGGACCAACTACTGGTTCCGATTCGATACCGGCAGATAATTCCCAGGCACTTGCCATTGCCGGACTTCAGAATGAACTGACGATGGATGGCGATTCTGCAACATTTGATACATATTATAATTCCCTGGTTTCCAGAGTTGGCAGCGATGTCTTGAATTCTGCATCGAATCTGGAACATCACACGTTGACGACTAGTCAGATGGAGAATTACCGAGAATCTATTTCTGGAGTTTCCCTCGATGAAGAAATGGTAAATCTCGTTAAATATCAACAGGGATATTCGGCCGCCGCTAAATTGATCGATACGGTCAGCCAGATGATGGACACTGTCATTGGTATGGTGTAAAAAAATGGGAATCCAGTGCATCAGATTTTGTTGTAACCATGTAGCTGGTCTGAAGGGAATGTTCGATTGTCGAATAAATAGAGAAATATTATGAACGTTCAGACGGTTGAGCCGCAGTCCTCATATCGTGTTGAAGATGTTCTCTTGATTGCATTGAAAAAAATTGAGGATGCAGCCTGTACCAAAGCAAGAATTTATTCTGGATTCTATTCCGGCATTGGGATTTCGATACTTGAAAACGATCTGCCGGATGAAACGATCAGTCCCAGGCTCTGGAAAAAACTGGTTACCATTGATGCAAAACTGAATTCGATTCTGGAAAAGCTGATTCAGAACAGTGATGGATTCAATCAGGCACAAAACCGACAGGTGTCCATCAGCGAAGAAGATATCCGGGTTTTGACTTCCGATGATTTTGTAACCGGCGATCTTGTTGAAATTAAAATGCTGCTGCCTGTAAATACGCCGGTATGGATCATTCTATATGGCAGGGTATCATCTATCGGACTTGCTACATCGGAA
>CAYQKZ010000174.1:0-7335 GCA_964418135.1 uncultured Desulfobacterales bacterium | reverse complement strand
TGTATCCAGGATATCTTTTTCATCATCTACACAAAGAATTGTATATGGTTTTTCAACTGTCATTTTCATATCCTCCAAACACATAAATTTTATTCAATACAAAGCGGAAAGCGGCTTGGATCATCTTTTTTGGCCTGAACACGGGAAGCATCAGAATCTGTGATAACTCTGTTTTCACGGTAAATGCAAATAGTTATTGATTTTTTTGGGGGTTTCTTATTGTAGGAATCTATACGATGAAATCAATTGTGTGTCAACCTGCGTTTCTTATCTCCGTTGTCGAAAAATTATTCAGCAATGCTTGATTAAGGCTTAAAGCAGTGATACTTAGCTTGCAGTAACGCGGATATCTTTCCTGGAACTTTATAGACAGTCAGAAAAATAATTTCGCTGCGTTATCGGTCGGAGATATACTACACGTCTCCCTGCTGCCTTGCGAAATGATTTTCCGAACGTCTATCGCTTGTTTTTTTATGGAGAGCTTGACATGCATCAGACTTCGACGATCTTAATCATCGAGAGTGATCCGGAATTGCTTGGCTTATTATCGAAAACATTGGGACAGCGGTATCAAATTGTAAAAGCGAGTAACCCCGACACTGTTTTGGATATCTTATCCGAAAACGGTGTGGATCTGATTCTATCGGATCAGCCCTTGACCCCGATCAAACAGCCGTTTATGTCATACGATGGAAAGAACCCATCAGCAGTAACCCCACCGGTTCTGTTATCGAGCTATGCCGAAGTCCTTTCTTTTATTCGGATGTTTCATGAAACGGATCCGGAAAAAGATATGCCTTTGGTGCCGGCGGAAAAGGAAGTGGCTGGTATTGTGATGGACGTGATATATGCCCATCTATCACATCAACTTAATAAAAACGAAAAAAATAAGGCATTGCTCGAAAAAGTGGGCCGGATGGCGGCTTTGGGGGAGCTGCTGCCGGGAATTGTCCATGAGATCGGCAATCCGCTGAGTTTTATCAGCTCCAACTTGTTCAACTCAAAAAAAATGATCTCAAAACTTTTATCTTTCATCGATAATTTGGAAACTTTGCCTGTCAGCGACACGGTCAAGACCACCCTCCGCGATCAAAAAAAGGCCATCAACTATGACTATCTCAAAAACCGGTTGATCGAAATCGTTGAACGTTCACAGTCCGGCGCTGAACGGGTCAGATCCATCCTGGACGATGTTCGGAGACTATTGAAATCAGCAAATAGCGAAGAATTTGTGAAAGCTGACATCAATCGCGCCATAGAAACCACATTGAATATCATGCAAAATGAATTCAATAACCGCATCACTATCGAAAAAATGCTGGGTCATCTGCCCGAGGTCGAATGCCATATCGGCCAAATCAATCAGGTTCTGATGAACGTATTGATCAATGCCGGCCATGCCATTGAAAAGGACGGACGCATCGTGATCGTCACCCGCGCATTGTCTGCAGGGCGGATAAGCATTGAAATCACCGATTCCGGCAAGGGAATTGCCGAAGCGGATATGAAACGAATTTTTGAACCGTTTTTTACCACCAAACCCGAAAATATCGGCACGGGTCTTGGCCTTTCGATCAGCCGTGACATCATCGACAAACACCATGGCCTAATTCAAATCGTTTCCCGGCCCGGCAAGGGAACCACAGTCACACTCATCCTGCCCGTAACGCACTAAGGGAACTCACATGAAATAATCTCCCGGATCATGGTGTTTTTAATTTACATTGAATGAACAGGATAAAGAAGAAAACTTTCTATAGACATTCAGAAAATTCATTTCGCAAGGCAGCAAGGAGGGAATAGGCATTTTTCGGCCATTCCCGACCGATAACGCAGCGAAACTATTTTTCTGAATATCTATATTTTGTTTTTTCATGATTCTGTTCAACCAGCGGCCGATTCACCGGGTTTTGATTCCGTTCAAGCCATTTGGACGCCATCGCAAGCAGATCATCTCTGGTAAATGGTTTGGTCAGAAAATCATCCATTCCAGCCTCGAGGCAAAGTGCTTTATTCTCACTCAAGGCATGGGCTGTCATCGCTATGATCGGAACTCTGGGGATCGCTTCCCCGATATTCCGATTTTCCATCGATGCAAGCTCTGATTCGAGTTCCCTGATAGCTTTTGTCGCTTGATATCCATCCATGACAGGCATTTGCACATCCATGAAAATCATTTCATACGGGTTGCGCTTGAATGCGTCAACTGCCTGTCTGCCATCTTCAGCCAGATCCACCAGATAGCCGGCCTGCCCAAGGTGCCTTTTGGCAATCGTCTGGTTCGTAGGATAGTCTTCCGCCAGAAGAACACGCCGGTGCGATTCTTCTGCAACCGAGTGTCTGGTCACGAGATCGATTTCTCGGTCAGTTTCACTGCGCAACGAAGAACCGACAACCCGCTTGATGATTCTGCGGAGATCCTTTTCTCTGAAGGGTTTGGACAGGTATCCCTCTATCCCGATGTCTCGACATGTCTTTCCATCGCCAGCATTGCCGTACGCCGTCATGACGATGATCGGAACTGCGTTGAAGGATTCCACGCTTCGGATCTCTCGAGCCAGATCAAACCCATTGATATCGGGCATGTTGAGATCGCTCAGAACGAGATTGACCTGATCTCCGGAGGTAATGGAATTCTTGAGGATGGTAAGTGCTTCCAACGCACTTGCCGCTTCAACAGGAATGAAACCCCACGCGCTGACGGATTTGACGATTGTCTGCCGACTGATATTGATGTCACAGACAACGAGTACCCTTATACTGCCGGGGGGCAATTCCTCGCTTTTGTGGAAAACCGTCTCACTCTGTTTTGAAAATACAACTGTAAACCAGAAGTTGGCGCCCTTTCCTTCCAAGCTGTCAACACCTATTTCGCCACCCATCAGTTCAACCAGCTGCTTGGATATGGTGGTGCCTAATCCTGTTCCTCCATATTTTCGGGTGGTCGAGCCATCCGCCTGTGTGAAGCTTTCAAAAACGATTGACTGCTTTTCTTTAGAGATGCCGATGCCGGTGTCTTTTACGAGAAAACGCAGCGTGATCTTCTCACCCATATCTCGTGTCGGCTCTGCCATCACGTAAATTCCGCCCTTCTGCGTAAATTTGAAGGCATTGTCAATCAGGTTCTTCAGTATCTGTCTGAGGCGACCGGGATCTCCAACCAATCGGGTCGGTGTTACCGGCGAGATAATGAATGACAATTCAAGCCCTTTGTTAATCGTCCGGTATGAAAAACTCTGCGACAGGTCTTCAAAAAGGGTTCTCAGGTCGAAGGGAATTTGGTCCAGCTCAAATTTTCCAGCTTCAATTTTAGAGAAATCAAGGATTTCATTGATAATTTCAAGAAGTGAATCGGCTTCCTTGGTGATTGTTCCGACGATCCGTTTCTGATCGGCATCAAGCTCTGTTCTCAGGCAAATTTCCGCCATTCCCAGAATGCCGTTCAGCGGTGTTCGGATTTCATGACTCATATTGGCCAGAAACTGACTTTTGGCTTTGTTCGCAAATTCCGCTTTCCGCATGGCTTCCGCCAACTCGCTTGTGCGCTCCGTTATCCTTTCTTCGAGAAGCTCCCTGTGTTTCTTAAGCTCGAGTTCGATTTTCTTCCTCTCCGAGACATCACGGGCAATGCCGCGAAATCCGGTTGGCTTGCCTTCCGGACTGACGATAAGCGATACGGATACCTCGATATGCCTTCTGGTACCGTCCTTTTGAATAACGTCCCATTCAAAACTCTTCGAGGGAATCCCGGTTTCATACATTTTGTGAAAAGTCTGAAAGGCTTTTGTGGCATTCTCGGTATCCATATATGCCCTGTAGTTCAATCCCAATAATTCTTCTCTGCAGTAACCGAGGATATTGCAAAGTGAGCGGTTGAAGAATGTAAAATTGCCTGCTGGATCGACTTCAAAATATCCATCTTCGATGCTTTCGAGAATATTGCGATATTTTTCCTCGGATTCCCGAAGATTTTCCTCCATGCGCTTCCGGTCCGTGATATCACGGGATACGGAACTGATACCCACGGGTTTTTGTTCATTGTCCCGGATAAAGGACATGCTGTTTTCCAGCCAGATGACGGAGCCATCCTTTTTGTATTGCGCCAACTCAAGAATGCGGTTTCTGTTGGGGTCCGCGGTACCGGATGCTTCCAATATCATCTCTTCTTCAAAGATATCCATGACTATTTTCAGAGATTCGGGCGTCAGCATCTGTTCCAGCGTCTGTTCCATAACCTCTTCCGGCGTGTATCCCCGCACGCGATTGATGGAAGGACTGACATATGTAAAACGCATATTCATATCCATGACCGATATGATATCCGCCATATTGTTCAACAGCCACCGGTACTTTTCTTCGCTCTCTTGAAGGGATTTCTGCGAGTTAATTTTCTCCCGAAGTGTATTGTCCAAATCGATTTTGATGACAGCCAGCGCGTCCAGGACGGGTTTGAACGGATGTTCCACGTTCATCCCGTCTAACGAGACGCCTGCCTGATCCCAGTTGATTCCGCCAATCACCTGGAGCATCTCGTTGGCAAATTCCTGTATCTGCTCCGCCGTATAGGTTTTGGCTTCCGGCTTCCGGATTTTCCTGCCGAAATTCGCTTCGGTTTCCTGGATTCTACCTCTTTCCGTGATCTCCAGAGCATCCTGAAAGTCTTTGGCAACTATTACCGGAATTGAAACAAACGGTCTGTTTATCGTAACCAGTGCTTTCATGAAATGGTTGAGTCCAAAAATCACCGACAACCGGCAGGGGGTTTTCCTGTTCAACTCCTTCAGCCCCTGCATATACATCAATCTGGCTTTCCAGGGAATGCTCTCGAAATGTTCCCAGTTGATAATTCGATAATAGTAGCCTTTTTGCGTCAAGCCGGTCTCATCAAGCACCTTTTCGTGCAATTCAAAATATGACTCGATGTCCGATTCTCTTTGCTTTCCCTGCGCAACGGTGTAGAGAATGTCATCTCCGATCAGTTCAAACGATATCCCATACCCGCCGGTATCCAACGTCCAATCGTCCTTCTTGAGCCTGGGATAGAACCTTGTTCCCGCATCCACGCCGCTTTGCCGTAACACATTCAGCGCGCTTCGAACCGCTTCCTTGTAGTCTTTAACAACACCGACAGGGATGGCGGATTTGTGCAGCCTCTGCCCGGCCTGATACATGAATCTTATCAGCAGATGGGCACCGAACACCCAAAATCCCAGAAGGTGTCCCTTCGATTGTTCCGTCAATAAAAATTGGGTCAAAATCATCCTTCCCTCTTTTGACGGAATACCGGTCAGCATCCGATAATCTCTCAGTTCAACATATTTTCTATCTGTCAAGCCTGTCGCTTCGATGAATTCTTTTCTTTTTTCCAGAAGACATACCGATCCTTTGTCGGTTGGCTTGCCAGTCGGCGTTATCAGCAGAATTGCCTTGCCGATGATGCTGTATGTTGCATAGTAATCCGAATCGAGCCGGACATCCGTCCATATCGGCTCGGTTAAGATGGACAAACCCGAAACAGGGCAAACAAGCGATGGGTCCGGATGAGGGAAAAGAAGTTCGGTGTCTGGCATATTTCTCTCCGAAAAAGGCTGAAAAGTGAAGGCTGACAAAGATTTTATATCTTCAGACTTCACCCTTTACCGGCAGTTTTATGGTGGCCGTGGTTCCCAGGCCTTCTGTGCTTTCAATCTGAATCACGCCGCCGTAGCGTTTGATGATCCGTTCGGTCAGCGACAGCCCAACCCCCGTTCCGGAGCCAACCGGCTTGGTGGTGAAAAATGGATTGAACGCCTGCCGCAGCACTTCCGGCGACATCCCATGGCCGGTGTCAACTATCCGAATGACAAGCAGATGGCTTTGACAATGCCATTCCGTGGTAATTGTAATCGTGCCGTCGTTGTCCAGGGCATCGAGGGCATTTTTCAGCAGTTGCAGCAGGCACTGGTTCATTTCATATGGGGCGCACTCGATCAGAGGAAGTTCCTGGAACTGTGTAACGATCTCAATCTGTTTCTCCTTTTGTTTGACCACAAATTTCAGCAGCTCGGCAATGTTTTTATTGATGTCGATTTTGGTAAGCGGTTCCATGTCGATCCCGGAAAAGCGCTTCAGACTGTTCACAATATCCATGATACGTGTCATGCCCCGACCGGCCCGATCGAATTTTTCATCCAGGGTGCCGACAACACGATCCAGGCCGATCGCTGCAACATATCCCAGATATCCTTGCCGGAGTGGTTCCGGAACCGGCTTACCATCCCAATATTGCAATGCATCCCGCATTTTATCCATGCTTTTTTTGATTGTGCCGATCGTACTCTTGACAAAGCCCAGGGGGTTGTTGATTTCATGGGCGATGCCGGCGGCTAAGGTGCCGATCCCGGCGATGCGGTCCATCTCGATGAGCTGAAGATCCTTTTCCCGCAACTGTTGGGTCTTTTCCTTGATTTCAACAACCTGGCGCTCCAGCGTGATGTTCTTCTCCCGCAGGTCCTCCCGCATTTTCTTGATGGACAGGTGCGTCTGTACCCGCGCTTTCACCTCGGCCTTGTGAAAGGGTTTGGTAATATAGTCAACCGCCCCGAGTTTAATCCCACGGGCTTTGTCCTCGACTTCCGTATTGGCGGAAAGAAAGATCACCGGGATATCCTTTGTCTGCGAGTCGGCTTTCAGCCGAGTACAGACTTCGAAACCGTCAATGCCCGGCATCAGGATATCGAGCAAAATCAAGTCCGGCGGATTATCCGACAGTGCAACCGTCAGCGCATCTTCACCGTTTTCCACGGTGGTACATTCGCATAAACTCGACAGAAGATTCTGCAGTGTCATGCGGCTGACAAATTCATCATCGACAATCAATATTTTCACGAGTTCTCCCCAATCACATCGGTGATAAATTCAGTCAATCGCAGAAGCTCATGTTCGAGTCCGGTCAAATTGTCCAAGCCTGCCGACAGATTCCCGGACTTGCCGATTTTTTCAAGCTCCAGAGCCGCTCCTGAAACCGCAGCGGCGGTCAGCAGTCCGGCACCCCCCTTCATGGCATGGGCCTCTTTCATGACGACTTCGGCATTTCCGTCTGCCAAAGCCTGCCGGATGCTTTCGATTTGCTGGTGGGCTTTGTTCAAAAATCCGGTGACCAGTTCCATCAAAAATTGCCGGTTCCCGTCATACTCATCCAGCGCCCGGACATAATCCATCGGTGCGGCTCTTTCGGATGGACGATCATCGACCGGAGACGGCGTCATGTCCGGCATCCGGCAGATGGCCCCTTTGCCGGTCCACGCCTCGACCATGGTCAGGACGTCTTTTTTATGAGCAGGTTTGGCGATATAA
>CAYQKZ010000173.1:0-7362 GCA_964418135.1 uncultured Desulfobacterales bacterium | reverse complement strand
ATGCTGGTAACAATTTTATCGCAACTGCTGACCATCACCATGGCATCGAAGGTATGTGCTGCTGCCATGATTTCCACGGAATCGGCGATAATCTCCCGGCTGGCCAGTGAATATTTCATGCCGGTATGGTTCATGGCGATACCGTCACACACGCCGATGACACCGAATTCGACAGGCGTTCCGCCTGCCATGTAAATGCCTGCCTTGACCGCTTCCATGATGGTGTTCAGGTGAATGTGGCCGGGAATGATGTCGTTGGCGGCATTGGCGATACCGATCAACGGTCTGCGAATTTCCGTGTCGGTATATCCCATGGCCTTGAAGAGCGATCGTTGGGGGGATCGTTCGATGCCGTTCTTGATGATTTGACTTTTCATGAGTTTCCTGAAAAAAATGGGTTGAAGCAAAAAAAAATCCGTTATCAGCTTCCGGGCTGATAACGGATTTTTTAATTGAAAAAAATTGAAAAAATCAGGCCATTATCAACCCGGCTCCTGGAAGGCAAGGAGAATGCCTAGGATGACGAGAATAATGCAGTTGATAATGATAATGGCGATAGTAATCATAATATTATTTTTTTTAAATTAGATATCAGTGATGATATCCTCTTGTCAAGAAGAACTTTTCAGCGTAAATGCATAAACGGCTCCAAGTTGGTGAAAATCACATCGGTGGTGAGAGGATGGCGAACATGATTTTACGTATGATAAATGGAAAACGGTATTGTCTGTATCTTTCATTCTGGATTGTGATACTTCTTCCAGTTTATGGGGCTGCCGAGTCCGCCACCCTGTATGAAATTTCCAGGCAGCAGCTCCAATCCCGTTTGTCCGTTCCAGAAAATGAACCGTTTACCTTTGTGGTCATGGGTGACAGCCGAAACAACGATGACGTTTTCATAAAATGTCTGAATGCCGCAGCCCGTTATCATCCGCTGTTCATTCTGCATACAGGGGATGCCGTTTCCACGGGAAGCGAGGCGCAGTTCCACCAGTTTCTGTCTATTATCAGGCAAACGATTCCGCAGATGCCTGTTTTTGTTGCCATCGGCAATCACGAACTCACAAACAAGGACAAGACGGATAAAGGAAAAACCCTGTTTCGGCAACTGATCGGTCCCCTCGATTTTACGCTGGATATTCCCGAAATCAATGTCCGATTGATTGCCTTGGATAGTTCCTGTTATTCTCTGACAGCGCAGCAGATTGATTATGTGAAAGGTCAGATGACTCCGGAGCTTGTCCGGAAATTTGTTTTCTTGCACATTCCGCCGAAGACCCGTAAATGGATAGACGATCACACGTTTACAGAAGGCGCCGATGCATTCCTTCGAGTCATTGCCGACGGGAATCCATCCGGCGTGTTTTATGGCCATTACCATCTCTATGATGAAGATACACTTTCCGGAATCCGGCATATCATCACCGGAGGAGCCGGCGCACCGCTAATCCGCACGTATTTCGGGGATCCATCTCATCATTTTGTAGTTGTCAGACTCGAAGGCGGAAAGATTTCCACCGAAAAAGTCGTGGTTTCGGATAGTGAAGGCAGGTGAAGGGGTTGGGAAAATTCATATGGAAAAAGGCCTCATATTGCGATATATGTTTCAAACGGTTATAAGTTATATTCCCTTTATCTCCCTAAATGTTTACTTAAAAGGTGTTCAATAATGAAAAAAGCTGTAATTGAAACGAATTTCAGCGGGCTGTCACTCCGGCAGCGGGGAAAAGTCAGAGATATTTACGATCTGGGAGACAGTCTGCTGATGATTGCAACAGACAGGATTTCCGCCTTCGATGTGGTCATGCCGGATCCGGTTCCGGACAAAGGCAAGGTGTTGACCCAGATATCCTTGTTCTGGTTTGAAGTTATGAAGGATATGGTTCCCAACCATCTCCTTTCCAGCAATGTGGATGCATATCCAACAGCGTGTCTTCCATATGCGGACGATCTCCGGGGGCGAAGCATGCTGGTAAAAAAAGCGACACCGCTGCCGGTCGAGTGTGTGGTCAGAGGATATCTGTCCGGTTCCGGCTGGAAATCCTATCGACAGACACGAACCCTTTGCGGGATTCAGCTCCCGGATGGCCTGATGGAATCGGATAAACTTCCTGAACCCATATTTACGCCGTCCACAAAAGCTGAAATCGGACAGCATGACGAGAACATCGATTTCGATCGGACGGTCCAATTGATCGGCAAACCGCTGGCCGAGCGGGTGAAGGCGCTGAGTCTGGCGATTTATCGGAAAGGTGTCGAACTGGCAGACAGCAAAGGCATTATTATTGCCGATACCAAATTCGAGTTCGGGATTTTGGATAATGACCTGGTGCTGATCGATGAAGTTCTGACCCCGGATTCATCCCGATTCTGGCCCAAGGCATCTTATAAGGCTGGAGGGGCTCAGGAAAGCTTCGATAAGCAGTTCGTCCGGGATTATCTGCTGTCCATTCAGTGGAATCAGAAACCGCCGGCACCAAGACTTCCGGACTATGTCATCGAAGAAACGCGGAAAAAATATCTTGAAGCGCTGCAGCTTCTGGCCGGTCCCGGGTATGCCGTTGACTGATCACACTATCCCTCTGGAGCGGATCGATCTGGGAGACAGAACCTTCCAGATCACCACAGAATCCGCATTTGAAACGATTGCTGCCTCCATTGCCCGGATGGGGGTGATGCATCCTCCTGTTCTTTTAGGCGACGATTCGCATTGTACAGTCATCTGTGGCTTTCGAAGAATCGCCGCCTGCAAATCTCTGGGGTTGTCTGTAATTTCTGCCAGACTGATTCCGCCGGAAACCGATAAGCAGACTTGTGTTCAATTGGCGATATCCGACAATGCGTTGCAGCGTCCATTGAATCTGATTGAAATATCACGCGCGCTGACCTTGCTCTCTGAGGTTTATACCGATTCCGATGCGCTTTGCAGGGTGGCCCGTGAACTGGGACTTCCGAATAATCTTGCCGTCATACACAAAATTCGTCGGCTATCCGGCTTTGCAACGGAAATCCAGGAGGGTGTGCTGTCCAATATTATATCATTGGCCATGGCTTTGGAGCTGGGGCTGATGGAAAAATCCAGTGGCGTCGAGATGGCAAATCTGTTTGGATATTTGAAGCTTGGTTTGAACAAACAGCGGGAAATTCTTATGATGATTCAAGAAATTGCTTTTCGGGAGCATTCGAGCGTTCTGGATATTCTGAATGCACCTGATTTTCTGAACATCATAGCTCATGAAAAATGGGATAGATCTCAGAAAACCGTTTATTTACGTCAATATTTAAAACGGCGCAGGTATCCTTCGATTACAACGGCTGAAAGTGATTTTGAAAAAAAGCTTGAATTACTATGTCTCTCACCTGGTATCGTATTGATCCCCCCCCGAGATTTTGAAGGAACCACTTTTTATTTTCATCTTTCATTCAACAATCTTGATGAATTGCAGCAACGAATTTCCTGTCTTACAGTCACCACCGCCAATCCCACCATGAATGAAATTCTGAGCGGCGATTCTGCCAATCCATAATCCGCACATGTAGTTATCCGCAATTATTACATTTTATCAATTTTTAAATTGCATTAGCGATATTTATTTTAATGAAATTCCTTTTCTATAGGATCATTGTTATTATTATATTCAATAAAAATATAACAATCATAATGATTTTTTAAAAAATTATAAAAAATGAATAAAATATTCTTGACAAATAAAATATAAAGAATATAAATACAAATAAAATGATGAATTGAATTCATTAATTCATGTATCAAAATTAGATGATCTAAAATTATGATTCCGGATAGTGTAATTGCGATTTGCAGCCATAGGGTTGCAGGAAGGAGGAATTTCATCAGGTCAACAATCTGGAGAAAAGCAATATTTTTTATGATTTCTAAGCACAATACTTAAGCGAGAATGATATTATTGGCCATAAGAAACAACGCTGAAAAATCTCTGGGATACTGTATTTAAACAATTGGTAACTCAATCTTTGGTGAAAGGAGATAAGATATGTCGGATACATACGAAAAGGAACCTGCACAGGCCTGGATCACGACTTTCGCAGGCACAGCCATCAACCTCTGTCTGGGAATTTTATATGCCTGGAGCATGTGGGGGGCCGCTCTTGTCAGCGAAGTCACCTTGGCGCCCGGAGATGTGGTCACCAAAACAGCGGTCATTGTTACGGCCAAGGCAACTGAAGCGGATAAAACAGCACCCGGAAACATTGTGGTCAAGACAAAAGATGCTGTTCCCCGGCCCGATGCATTGAAAGTCAAATTCGGGTCCAATCTAAAAGAGGGATATATTCTGCTGAGTGATGTCAAAGGTGATCTCAGAGCCGGCGATATTATCACAAAAGCCGGCGAACAAATGACAGACTCCAAAAATACCGGGTGGATTTATTTGAACAATGCGGAAGCAGCCACACCTTTTTCACTCTGCGTCATAATGTTCGCTCTATTAATGATTCCAGGGGGAAAGATTCAGGATAAGATCAGTCCGAAATTCGGTGCGACACTCGGCGGATTGTTTCTGGCGGTTGGATGTATCATTGCCGGTATGATGAAAAGTTATACGGGCCTGATTATCGGTTTTGGTATTTTCGGAGGAATCGGTATGGGTATCGGATATGCGGCACCGACGCCGGCGGCTCTCAAGTGGTTCGGTCCGCATCGACGCGGTCTCATTGCGGGTCTCGTTGTTGGTGGATACGGCGGGGCAGCGCTCTATATCGGTCCCTTGGCCAAATATCTGATTACCGATTTTGGTATTACGCAAAGCTTTGTCATCTTGGGAATTGCTTTTGCTACGGTGGTTGTAATTGCCGGTCAACTTATCAAGATTCCTGCTCCGGGTTATGTGCCGGCTCCGCCTAGGGTCGCGCAGACTGCCAAACAGCTTGCCGCATCGACCAAACATAACTGGGAAGCTAGTGAGATGGTCAAGACCTGGCAGTTTTATGCACTGGTTTTCATGTTCATCCTGACAACCCAGTCTGGTCTGCTGATCATAGCCAATGCCGCCGGTCTCCTAAGTAAAACAGGAGCCAAAATCCCCTTCTTTGCCGCCAACGCATGGCTGCTGGTTTCCTTTGGAGGGTTGGTCAATGCTGCCGGCCGCGTCGGAACCGGATTGTACTCCGATAAGATCGGCAGATTGAACGCCTACTGTCTGAACTGCGGCATTTCAGCTCTTTGCCTATTTACCCTTCCGTATATCATCGAATCTGCAAATATCTTTCTGCTGTTTCTTGCAGTCGGTGTGGCCTACTGGCAGTATGGCGGCGGTTTGGCGCTGATGCCCTCATTTGTCGGAGATTTTTACGGCCCGAAAAATCTGGGGTTCAATTACGGTTTGGTTTTCATTGGCTGGGGTCTCGGATTTTTTATGGCCAGACTCGGTGGAACCATCAAAGACATCACCGGCAGTCTCAACTATGCCTTTTATATATCCGGGGCGCTGCTGGTTGTCAGTGTAATTCTGGCATTCTGCACCAGCCGGCCTCTCTGGGCGGAAATGCAGGAAAAAGTGAAGGTGAATGCTTAGTGAAATCAGGCTGTTTCCTCATCAGAAATTGAATGGAGTCACAGCCTGGCTTTCTCTATAAATCGATAAGCTTCGATAGTTGAGAGAAAATAGTACACGTAACTTCATATAGTTTTTAATAAAATGTTAAAAGAATTTCCATTCTAAATTCCCATCTGAGTTCAGATAGATGAACAGGAAGAATATTATATTTGGTTAACTATAGACTATTCAGAAAAATATTTACGCTACATTATCGATCGGGAATGGCCGAAAAAGGCCTATTCCTTCCCTGCTGCCTTGCGAAATGAATTTTTTGAAAGTTTATACTTAAGCTGTAATTTTTTAACCAATTATTCAGCTTATAAATTCATTAAACAAATAAATAAGGTTCATTAGCCATGGGGATTCAGGAAAGGAAAGAGCGGGAAAAAGAGCGCAGGCGGCAGCAGATCATGGTTGCGGCAAAACGGGTTTTTTCAGTCAGTGGCTTCAGCAAGTCTACCATGGAAGATATTGCCAGGGAGGCAGAGCTGAGTCCGGGAACTATTTATTTGTATTTTAAAAATAAAGATGAACTGTACGCATCGCTGTCTGTCAGAATTCTTCAATATCTGAGTATTCGGCTAAAACATGTTATCGAGAATAAGGATTTACAACCGGATCAGTATATCGAAGCATTGAAGCAGGCCATGCTCGATGTCTATGACTTCGATCCGTTGATTGTTATCAATTTATTTCAACTTCAATCCAGTGAAACACTGAAAAATCTAACATCGGAACTTCTAGAAGAAATTGTAGAACTTTCCCGGAATTCCCTTGAAGCCATGGCCAACATCTTTCGCCTGGGAATAGATAAAGGGGTTTTTATCGACAGGCATCCATATGCACTTGCAGATACACTCTGGGCTCTGTTTTCCGGGATTATACTCTGGGAAGAGAGTAAAAAAATTCTCAATGAAGATAAAGATTATCTTAAGCCAACATTGAATCTTGCATTTGAAATCTTTTCGCGAGGTATAACGCAATCATTGCAGTCAGAAAGAATAGAGAAGTAGTATAACCACCAACACGATCATAGGGAGGAAACGACCAATGGCAGAAAAAGTAGAAGCGGTAGAAACATCGGAAGCGCAGATAGCGGTTCATTGGCAGGAAGAAGGATATTATCATGCATCCACAAAGTTTATTGCCCAGGCGAACATGACGGATGAAACAATCTATGATCGCTTCAGCCTGGATAATTTTCCGAACTGCTACAAGGAATATGCCGATCTTCTAGACTGGTACGAATACTGGCATACCATACTCGATACGAGTGATGCACCGTGCTGGAAATGGTTTGTCGGAGGAAAAATCAATGCTAGCTACAACTGTATCGACCGGCATCTTCCCAATAACAAAAATAAAACCGCCATCCATTTTGTACCGGAACTGGAAAACGAAAAAGTTGAACATGTCACCTATCAGGAATTGTATGTCCGAGTAAATGAGTTTGCAGCCGTGCTTCAGGATTTTTGCGGGTTAAAGGCCGGAGACCGTGTAACGCTGCACATGCCCATGACTGCGGAGCTTCCCATTACCATGTTGGCCTGCGCCCGCCTAGGAATCATTCACTCCGAGGTATTCGGCGGGTTCAGCGGCAAGGCGGCGGCAGACCGGGTTGTGGATTCACAAAGTGATGTCTTGATCACCATCGACAGTTACTATCGTGGTGGCGCGCTGCTCGATCACAAAGAAAAAGCCGATATCGCCTTTGATGAAGCTCAAAAACAGGGGCAAACTCTGAAAAAAATTCTGGTCTGGCAGCGATATCCCGGCAAATATTCCA
>CAYQKZ010000172.1:0-7436 GCA_964418135.1 uncultured Desulfobacterales bacterium | reverse complement strand
TGAACCAGGATATCATCTTTGTTTTTGAAGTAGAGATAAATCGTTCCATCGGCCACTCCCGCTTCTCTGGCAATCTGGGATATAGTGGACTGATTGAATCCCTGCTCAGCAAAAACCTTGACTGCCGCTTCAAGGATGCGGTTATATTTATCTATGTTTTTATCTCGGATACTGATAACGGCCTCCCTATGTCCCCCAACAATATCATGAATGAATATTCATTCATTTATCAAAAATTGATTTCGTTAGTCAAGCAAAAATATAAGTGCCTCAAAATTCCTCTTACCATAATGAATGAATCATCATTCACATTCTTGCCTTTCAGGTTTTTCACTTGACATGAGGACAGGTAGTTTCCTATATTCAAGAAATAAATCATTAAATGATATTGGCGGTCCGGATGCAGAAAAAATGCTATTGTCCTTATTGCGGGCAGAGATTGAGCGAAAGATTTTATGAAAACAGACACCGGCTGTTCTGCAACCATTGCAACGATCCAATATATGAAAACCCCACTCCGGCAACCTGCCTGGTCGTCACGGATGTTCAGGAGCGGATACTGCTGGTTCAAAGAAGTGTTGATCCGAAAAAAGGCATGTGGTGCCTCCCCGGCGGGTTCATAGAACTGGGCGAATCACCGGAAAATGCCGCACTCAGAGAGCTTTACGAAGAAACCGGATTGACGGGCCGTATCGATAAACTGCTGGGTGTTACGACCAGTCCCAGCAGTCTGTACAATTCGGTACTCCTGGTGGGCTATTGGATATCTACGGTTTCCGGAACGCTGAAACCCGGAGACGATGCTTCCGATGCTGCATATTTTTCCATCGGCAATTTTCCTGAAATTGCTTTTGAGAGTCATTTGAAATTCATTCAGGATCTGGCGGCTACCGTTTTTCCGGATAAGCCGTTTCATGGTGTTTCCTTATTCGATAGACATTGATTATACATGCACATTCCCGCATATCAAATCCATAACGTACTGAAAACATACAGTCTTCAGCTATTCAAAATCGTTACAAACGCGTACAATTCAGATTCCGATGCACTCCCCTCTTCCGGCATCATATCGTCGGAAACCAGACGAGAGGCTTTAATCGACAAGGTCGCTTCTGAAATCGTTCAGCGAATTACCCGTTTGGATATGTTAAGTACCCGACACAGCCTTCCTTCGCCGGTTTCGACATCCCGACCTGATTCTCCCGACTTGGAATTACAACACAATCAGTTTGTGTTCCAGACACTCGATATTCACAACCAAAAAACACCTCGATCCCTTTCCATCGAAGACTCGATTTTTTTAATCAAAAGGGACATCGATTCAGAACCGACATGAGCTACCTCTCTATCAACCCTTTCGATGAGATTTCGGCGCTTATCGATCCGTTATATCTATCCTGATGGCCTCTATTCATGCCATCGTTTTTCCATTACTTCCACCATGAAATTCATCAGATATTTATTCTGCAATTGATATCATCCCTTTGAACAAAGGACAGAATCCATGAAGTTTCCGATTGCGCTCGACCGTTATACCCCTGTTCATTTTTCGCCTTCTCAGCCGCACCTGCTCCCGGCTCAAAAAGAACAACTGGTCCGAAATATCCAACTGGTAAGAGATGGCATTATTTTCTTTACGGCGTATGCCAATGCCAAGGGCCTGGGCGGCCATACGGGCGGTGCTTTCGATATCGTTCCGGAAATGTTGATCATCGATGGTTTCATCAAAGGCAGTCCGTCGGTCTATCCGGTGTTATTCGACGAAGCCGGCCATCGGGTGGCCATTCAGTACATGATGGCGGCTCTGAACGGCTTTATGCCGGTTGATTCCCTGCTTCACTACCGCGAATTCGACAAATCGCTTTACGGCCACCCCGAACGGCATGATGCATCGGGAATCTTCTTCAGTTCCGGCAGGCTGGGTCATCTGTGGAGTCATGTCAACGGTGTGGCTGCAGCCCACCCCGACAAAGCCGTCATTCTGTTCGGCAGTGACGGATCGCAGCAGGAAGGCGGAGATGCCGAAGCCGCCCGCTACGCCGTCGCACAGAATTTGAATGTCAAACTCCTGATAGACGACAATGACGTCACCATCGCCGGACACCCCAGTCAATACATGAAAGGCTTTGATGTCGAAAAGACCCTGAAAGGACATGGCCTGGCCGTCGATACCGGAAACGGGGAAGATGTGGATGCTCTCTATACAAGAATCCACAAAGCACTGACCAGCACGGGCCCGTATGCCCTTGTCAACCGCCGCAAAATGGCTCCGCAGGTTGAAGGCATCGAAGGACTGCCCAAAGGCCACGACGTGATTCCGGTCAATTTTGCCATTTCCTATCTCAGGCGAAACGGGCAGGAGGATGCTGCCAGATTTCTGGAAACCCCCCTTGCCAAGACAAAGGCCGCACCATACCGGGGCAGCACACCCGAACAGGCCAAAAACCGGGATGATTTCGGCAAATATGTCTGTGAGATTCTGAAAGACATGCCCGACAGAAAAGAACGGGTCATTGTCGTGGATTCCGATCTGGAAGGCTCTTGTGGCCTGCACCACATTCGAAAGGCATTCCCTGAAGTCTATGTTCATGGCGGCATTATGGAGCGGAACAATTTTTCCGTGGCCGCCGGATTCGGCGCCGCCGATGACAAACAAGGGATTTTTGGCACATTTTCCGCGTTTCTGGAAATGGTGGTATCCGAAATCACCATGGCAAGACTCAACCGGGCCAATGTACTGGCGCATTTTTCCCATGCCGGTGTGGATGATATGGCCGACAATACCTGTCATTTCGGCATCAACACTTTTTTTGCCGACAACGGCCTTCCGGATAATGATTCAACACGGCTTTATTTTCCTGCAGACAGCCTGCAACTGAAAGCTGTTCTGTCTTCAATTTTCTTTGACAAGGGCCTGCGATTCGTCTTTTCCACCCGCTCCGGAACACCCTACATATTGAATGCCGACGGCAGACGTTTTTACGAAACCGGATACACGTTCGTTCCCGGCAAAGATGACCTGATCCGGGAAGGCAGCGATGGATACATCGTCACTTACGGCGAAATGCTGTATCGGTGCCTCGACATTGTCGAAGACCTCAAAACCCAGGGGATTTCAATCGGCCTGATCCATAAAACCACCCTGAACGTGATCGACGAAGACATGCTTCAGCGGATTGGAACCCGCAAAGCCGTTCTGGTGGTGGAAACTCAGAACGTCAAGACCGGTCTGGGCAGCCGGATGGGCACCTGGCTTCTGGAAAGAGGGTATCATCCTCGCTATGCCAGCATGGGCACGTGGAAAGAAGGCCGGGGCGGTCTCTCTGAACAGATCCCTTATCAGGGGATGGGCAAAGAGGCCATTGTCTCCCGCATCACCACCCTGCTGAAATAACTGTCGGGTAACCGTTCACTCCCTCCCTGCTGAATATTAGTGGAAGAGAGTAACTTACCCCCCCCTCCCGGCCTCCCCCCGCTGGGGGGAGGAGGTGAACGGTTACCGCTGTCGGAGGATTTTTTTTGCTGATTACAGGACTGACCGGCGGCATTGCATCCGGAAAATCGACGGTATCCGCTTTCCTGGAGGAAGCCGGGGCTGTTATCGTCGATGCGGATAAAATCGCCCGCCATGTGGTTCAAAAAGGGCAGCCGGCCTGGCAGCAGATCGTGGATATTTTCGGATTTTCGATTCTGCTGCCGGACGGTGAAATCAACCGCAGCCACCTTGGAGATATCATTTTCAATGATCCGGAGCAAAAGCAGGTGCTAAACCGGATCGTTCATCCGGAAGTATTTTCGGAAATCACAGCCCGTCTTGCTGAAATCGAAAAGAACCAGCCCGGCGCCATTGTGATCCTGGATGTGCCGCTGTTGATCGAATCCAGAATGGATGTGGGTTTATCTGATATCATCGTGGTGTATATACCGGAATCACTTCAAATCCAACGGCTGATGATAAGAGATGCCTTAACTCCGGCACAGGCATTGGCGCGCATTGGCTCCCAGATGCCGATCGAAGAAAAAAAGAAGCGCGCCACGCTGCTTATCGACAACAGCGGCAGCCGCGAAAACACCCGGAAGCAGACCATGTGCGTTTATCGACAATTGAAAGACAACCTTAACCAGCAGGGCATGTCATGAACAACATCATCATCGCAGCCATCATCAGCTTCAGCACGGGTGCCGCCGGATATATCATATTTCGGTTCTGGATCATGCCAATCGGCCGCTATCAACGGGTGAAGGATCAGATTACGGAAAGCATCCATCAGTACGACATGCTGCTGGCTCAGGAAAAACCTTTTCAACTGACAAAAGAGCAGTCCGAGATCTGCAGAAAGCAGGCCGTTTCGCTCACGGATGCATACTACGACGATCTGCCCCCCTGGTATCGCATGGTTCTGGCCAACCGGAAAGAATCACCGGATGAAGCTTCCAAAAACCTTCAGGCATTATCCAGTATCCGGGATTCGGATCACGCCCGAAACCGGATTCATAAAATCAAAACAAATCTGAATATTACATAAGCATCTGCGGTGTCCTGGGTTTTTCGAACCCGATTGCCGCCTCCCCAAAATTTCTAACCATTACGAAAGGAAACATCCACTATGCAACGCACATTGTCCATTATCAAACCCGACGGCGTATCCCGCAACCTCATCGGCGCCGTTGTTCAAAAACTGGAAAAATCCGGATTGAACATCATCGCCATGAAAATGATCCACATGACCCGGAAACAGGCGGAAGGCTTTTATGCCGTCCATAAGGAAAGACCTTTTTTCGCCAGCCTGACGGAATTCATGTCATCCGGGCCTGCCCTTGTGATGGTTCTGGAAGGTGAAAACGTCATCACGCGCTATCGGGATCTGATGGGTGCAACCAATTACAAGGATGCCGCTGAAGGCACGATCCGCAGGGAATTCGCTACAGATATCGAAAAAAATGTGGTTCACGGATCGGACTCTCCGGAATCCGCCGCCTTTGAAATCGGCTATTTCTTCAACAGCTTTGAAATCGTGAAATGACGACCGAAGTTTGATTCACAGGGATGAACAGGATATACAGGATGCTTTTACCTTCCGCTTTTACTCATTATCCTGTTTATCCTGAATATCCCAGTTTATAACATATGAAATCATCCACTGAACGCATCTGCCTCGATCACATCACCATCGTTCTTCATCGCCCCCGTTTTCCGGAAAATATCGGAGCCGCCGCCCGCGCCATGCGGAACATGGGCATCCACCGCATGATCGTTGTCGAGCCGGAAAATTATGATCTGTCCCGCGTACTCAAAATGGCGACCCATGTGGCAGCCGACGTGGTACAGGAGATTGGCATTGTTTCGAATCTTCGCCAAGCCCTGTCCCCCTTTCATCTGGTGGTGGGGACCACTGCACGCCTTGGCGGAGAACGGGAAATCGTTTATACCCCTTCCCACATGGCAGACAGGCTGATATCCCTCTCCCACGAAAACACCATCGCCGTTGTTTTCGGCCCCGAAGACCGGGGGCTTGCCAACGACGACATCCGTCTCTGCCACGAACTGGTCAATATCCCCACCGCCGAATTCTCGTCATTGAATCTGGCGCAGGCCGTCATGGTCATCTGTTATGAGCTGTTTACGGCTGGCAGAACCGTAAGCGAATCAAACGCCCCCAGGCTGGCCACCCGCCACGAACTGGACGGCATGTACGACCAACTGCGGGATATTCTGGTTCGGATCAGCTATATCAATCCGGAAAACCCGGATTACTGGATGAACAAGATCCGGCGTTTTTTCACCCGGATGCAGTTGAAGGCCGGGGAAGTCAGCATTATCCGGGGAATCTGCAGGCAGATCGACTGGTATGGAAAAAAATGTCGTGAAGACGGCCGGCAGTCAAAACAAATCGAATGATTTGGGTGTTGAATCAATTCACCGATTTTACAACACTTTCCCGCGCGCTCGTGAACCGAACAGTATAACCTGATGCAGAATTATTTTTCCATTTCCACCTTCAGTTACGGCAGCTACCTCAATCCCGCATAGTCTGGCAATGCATCCATCTGCGGACGCAATGACCACAAAACCTTATTCTTCAAGCCACTGATACAACGGCATCAGCCGGATGGAACGCTCGGCATCCTGCCATTTGAACATTTCGGTCCCATCTACGCGGTCATTCAGCAGCAGCAGCTCATCACAATGCAGCACCTGAGACGCCTTGATCAGCGCCCGCATTTCCCGCTTCAACGTCTTCGGGTTGGAAATATCCGAACACACCTGAATCAACCGCGTAATACCAAGCCCCTCTTTTACGACAAAATCCACTTCCTCATTTTGAGGGCTCTTCCAGTAGAACAGGGAAATTCGGCCGGCGATTTCCTCTTTTTTCAGTGCAACAGCCACCAGATTTTCGTACAACGCCCCCCGGTCCGGACTGAAACGAAAGCCGGCCGAAATCGACAATCCATTATCGGTACAGTAGATTTTCCTGTTTTGCCCCACCTGATCTTTCACCCTGAATGAGAATCGCGGAATCGAAAACAACAGGTAGGCTTCCTGCAGATGGCGAATATACTTGTCGATGGTATGGACGCTGCTACACTTCGTGACCCCGGCAAGGGCATTGTATGAATACTCTCTGGCGATGTTCGACATCAGGTACAGGGCCAGATCCTCTATCCCCTGAACGGACCTGATCCGGTATCGTTTGACAATATCTTTGTAGAGGGTTGATTGCAGAAGGGTGCGCAGGTAATTGTGCCGATCGATCTTTTTAAGCAGGGGCTCCGGATAGCCCCCCTGTTCCACATAAATATCCAGAGAGGCCATTTTCTCCAATCCGGTCTGTTCACCGCTAAGCGTCTTGAGGAACTCTGGAAATGAAAATGGAAACAGAACCAGGGAAGTATGGCGGCCCGTAAGATGCGTGGCCAGCTCCGAGCTGAGCAGATTGGCGTTGCTGCCGGTAATCAGGAGCCGG
The DNA here is from genome assembly GCA_964418135.1 of uncultured Desulfobacterales bacterium. Taxonomy (GTDB): domain Bacteria; phylum Desulfobacterota; class Desulfobacteria; order Desulfobacterales; family Desulfatirhabdiaceae; genus RAAP-1. Next base: position 468 of record CAYQKZ010000172.1, on the reverse strand, counting down.
AAGCCCTGCCGTTGGAGACGGTTGACAAAAATCTCCCAGCGGGGAAGATTTTGAATTTCATCAAAAAGCAGGTAACGGGGATTGTCATAGACTGCGTTTACCGCGCCGATGATTTCATCATAATCCTCGATGACCATCAACCGCTCGTCATCAAAATTCACATAACCGTAAGCGGCTGTCTGTTGAATCAGGCGGATGGCGAAAAACGATTTCCCGGCCCGGCGCGGACCGGTGATCAAATGGATCAGATCATTTCCGAGATCCAGCGGCAGGGGTATTTTCCGTTCGACATACGTTTCCTCAAAACGATTTTCCAGTTCTCTTTTTTGGGTAAGAATGATATCTCGTAACATGCTTATCCTATAATGCATAAAATGATTGTTTTTTATGCATTATGAGTGGGGAACTGCGCGATGTCAATTTGAAAAGTTTACTTCAAACTGCCACGATCTGCGCATTCCATTTGCT
>CAYQKZ010000171.1:0-7568 GCA_964418135.1 uncultured Desulfobacterales bacterium | reverse complement strand
CCGCGCAGACGCCGAAAATCGGCACTGTCGAAAACGGGCCGGCAGATCAGCATATCCTTCAGCCTCCCCGACTCCTGTACAAGATCGATGGGGTCGGTGCCGGTGGCCAGACCTGTGTACACTGCCTCTTCGAGCGCCGCACGCCGCAGCGGCTCCGAACCGAGGTCGTAGCCCAGGACATGCTCGTTTCCCGCCAGCGGCGCCACCTGATGGACTGGATAATAGACATCCCTGCCATTAACCGGCTCCCGTTTCCCTTGTGCGTTCTTCTGCCATATCTCGAACTCCTCGATTCCCTCCGAGCGGACGGCATCCTCGAATCGATGCACAGTATCCGCGGATACTGCCGGAATCCACTCCCAGGCGCGGACGGACTGGCTCCTTGTCAAGAATGATGTAAACTGAAGAAACTCTTGTATCGAAATATCATCACTGGCTTCATAGAACCGGGCCAGTGCCTCCAGTTCGGTTCCGGAAAGGCTGTGCAGCTTTTCGGCAATTGGCGTCATTTTGCTTTCCGCCAGTTGCACAAAGTCCTGATCGCGGTTCCATGCCTCCTGTTCGTACACAATCCAGGCGATGAACAGAGTCAGTACCAACCCCATCACACCGGCCATATATGCTTCGAGATATCGCAGCCGCTGCGGATTCGCCCCGGGGGTTTGCCGGCGTCTTGCCGAAAGCGCCGATCCCACGAGTACCGTCGCTGTCAACACCAGGGTGAGGAGTAATGTGGGCAGCACGGCACGAACACGCAGCCCGTCCCAGGCGTGTACGTCGATGTCGATGCTCAGTACGGCATGAATACTGTCGGCTCCCATGTACGTTCCTGCGCACACGACCATGTCTTCGACGCCTGCAACATAGGTGCGTTTCGGCTCCCGTTGATGGGTGGATGGGTTCTCCCATTCATAATCCACCCAGCCGCTCCCTTTGGTCCGGGCGACTTCCTGAATCTCTTTACTGAAATATTTGCCGTCATTCCAGTCCTTCTGATCGATCAGATTGCTTCCGACCAGTTCCGGCTTTACCGGATGAGCCAGTATAGTCATCTGTCGGTCGTAGACAAAGACATAGAGGTCTCTCTTGTGAAATTTCCCCTGCGGATCGTTGATTTCAGACAAGAAGCGCTCTCGGCCGTTTTTCCGGTAGAACGCCACGGCATTGTGTACCATCAGCATGGCATCGTTCTGGGTGGCCAGACCGTGCATGCTTGTTCGCGGGTCGTAGATAGGCACCAATGCCGAAATCCAGGTGCCCCGGCGGTCTGTATACGGCCCTTCGACGGCCGCAGTCTGGGTGGCGAAGACGCTGCGGGCGCCTTCCGGGGCTTCATCGTAGATTTGTCCGGGTGGAGAGTAGTCTCTGGATTCGGGCGGCTCGCTGTCCACGAAGACGAACAGCCTGCCATCGGCATTACGGCCCAGGAGACGAACGCAGCGAACCGCCCTGCCGATGATATGCATGAGCGTGGTAAGCTGATCCTTGATCCGCAGATAATGAGGCGATCTCAGGTCATCGGCGAATCCGGATAGCGCCTTGACACGCTCGATATTCAGCGAATGATTCACCAGGAATTGCGCCTGCTCCAGCAATTGCCCGCGTCTCTCAGTGCCTGCCCGTTCAGCTTCCCACCACGTTCCCAGCGTTCCTCCGGCAACAATTCCCAACAGCACGACGGCCACCCATCGATTCACGTTCTTCGGTCTCCCTTGCCTGATATTTCATTCATGAATTGCCGTCAGCCTCTTCATCCAGCACGTTTCTGATCATCGCCGCCAGATCCGCCTTTGCCACGGGCTTCATCAGAAACCCTTTGACGCCCATATCCCGGACGCGCTGTGCATCGGTTTCATTGCTGAATCCCGTACAGAGGATGATCGGTATCCCCGGCCGGATGGCCATCAATTCCCGTGCCAGTTGATCTCCGATCATTTTCGGCATCCCCCGGTCGCTGATCACCAGATCGAAAGCGTCCGGATCGGCTTTGAAAGCATCCAGCGCTTCCAGGCTGCCCGTAAACGCGGTGATCCGGTAACCGAGTTTTTCGAGCAGCATCTGTTCCATCCGCAGGATCGGTTCTTCATCATCGATCAGCAGAATGTGCTCGGTACCCGTTGGATAGTGGCGGACGGCATGAACCGTTTCGGCCTCCCCGGCATCCGTCAGAAGGGGCAGATAGACCTGGACGGTCGTTCCCTTTCCGACTTCGCTGTTTACCCGAACATTCCCACCATGTTCATTGACGATACCGAGTATCACGGACAGCCCCAGTCCCGTGCCCTTTCCCTGTGCCTTGGTGGTGAAATACGGCGTGAATATCTTGTCGATAACACTTCCATCGATCCCGGAACCGGTGTCGGATACGGTCAGGCAGGCATACCCACCGGCTGGCAAGGTATCGGACATCATCGACTCTTTTTCGATGACCGTTTCTTTCAGCTCGACATGAATCGATCCCCCGTTTTCCTCGACCGCATGACCGGCATTGGTAATCAGATTCATCAGAACCTGATGCACCTGGGTGGGATCCGCCATGACTCGGCCGCATTTCGAACTGATCCACGAAGTCATCTCGATATGTCGGGGCAGTGTGGCCCGCCCCAGTTTCAATGCCTCTTTCATAACGGACTGGATCCGAATGGGCATTTTTTCAGGTTTGCTCTGGCGGCTGAACATCAGAATCTGTTTGACCAGATCGCTGCCCCGCACGACGGACTGGTAAATCTGCTGCATCATTTCATAGGCCGGGCTGTCCGGTGGAAATTCATCCAGGAGAATCTCCGAAAGCCCGCTGATCGGAAACAGGATGTTGTTCAGATCATGGGCGATCCCGCCGGCAAGCGATCCAATGGCCTCCATTTTTCGTGTCTGCAGGAGCGTTGCCTCCAGCCGGATTTTTTCCGATTCGGCATGCTTGCGTTCCGTGATGTCCATGACGATCCCGATGTATCGTTGCGGACTTCCCTCGGCATCGTAAAAGGGCTGGCCGTAAGACATCAGCCAGCATTCCGCATCGATACAGCCGGCCACCCGCCATTCGATATTGAACCGAATCTTTTTTCGTGAAGCGTCCTGCACGATGTCGGCGATCATTTGCCGGTCATCCGGATGGATCGACGCCATCCACGTATCGTAAGAAGGCTCGCAGCTATGGGGTTCCAGGTTGTACAGACCCCACAGCTCTTCGGACCAGTAATTTTTATGGGTCCGCAAATCCCATTCCCAGGTGCCGGCTTTTGCGGCATGCAGTGCAAAGCGCAACCGCTGATTCGCTTCGGCCAGTTCCCGGGTGCGTTCCGCCACAAGCTGTTCCAGCTCCACGTTGTTCCGGCGAAGTTCATGCTGCATCGAACGATTCTTTAAATGGGTCTGTACCCGCGCATAAACCTCATCCGGATGGAACGGCTTGGTGATATAGTCCGCACCACCCACGGCAAAAGCATGCACCTTATCCCCGGCTTCGGCCAGCGCTGTGATGAACAGCACCGGAATGTCCTGAAGCGCTGTATTCTCCTTGAGCCTGCGACACACCTCGAACCCGTCCATTTCCGGCATCCGGATGTCGAGCAGAATCATATCCGGAGGGTTTTCCGATGCAGCCGCCAGTGCCTGGTCGCCGCCGGTAAAAGCCACCACCCGATAGCCTTTTTCCCGCAGCAGCGCCAGCAGCAACTTCAGGTTGACGGGGCTGTCATCCACAATCATTATCGTCTTCGGTTTTTCAATCTCATTCATTTGGGGTCTCCATGTGAACGGTTACTCATTCAGCGCCTGATCCAGCCATTCCGCGATGCCGCGGTGATCGAAATTATCGGCCATGGCCCGCAGACTCCGGGCGGTCGGGGGATCTTCCGATTCGGCCGAATCGATCAACTCCATCAGCAGCACCACGTCCCCCCCGTTCGCTGCGTTACGGATAGCCTGAAGCACAGCCGGGGTCAACAGGACGTGAGCAGCAGGCGCATCGATGCCGGACGGATGAGCATCCGTCCTGAAATACGGCACGATTTCCGGCCGAGATGGCTCCCTGCTTCGGATTTCCCCTTTGGCCTGCTGTATCGGAACTTCCAGCCGAAAGCACGTCCCGGTTCCCACCCGGCTTTTGACCGTGATATCGCCACCCATCAGCAGAGCATAGTTGCGGCTGATGCTCAGACCCAGCCCGGTTCCACCGGCATGGGCACCCTCGGCTGACTGGTAAAAAGGATCGAACAGCCGATCCAGTGCCGACTCGCCGATACCCGGTCCGGTATCCTCCACCTCGACCGCCAGACACAGCGTTCGAGCATCTTCATGCCCCGCAGCCGGTCGGCAGTACACCCGAAGGATGACCGAACCGGCCAGGGTGAATTTGAAGGCGTTACCCAGAAGATTGACCAATATCTGGCGCAGCTTGCCCAGGTCGGCATACACATCGGGCAGCGAATCCATCGCACCGTCCAGGATCAGACGCAGCCCCTTGGACGCAGCATCGGTCCGGAACAGGTTCTCCATCTCCTTCACCAGAACGGACAGCGAAAAGTTTTCCGGATTGAGGACGGTCCGGCCGGCCTCGATCCGGGACATGTCCAGGATATCGCTGATCAGCCGCAACAGGTGATCTCCGCTGCGAATGATGATCCGGACATGTTCGGCCTGCCTGGACGTCAGGCAGTCATCACGCTCCAGAAGATGGGCGAACCCCAGCACGGCATTCATGGGCGTTCGTATCTCATGGCTCATGCTCGCCAGGAACCGGCTTTTGGCGCGGTTGGCCTCTTCGGCTGCCCTGCGGGCAATCCGATCGTGTTCCGCTGTTTTGCTGTCGGTGATGTCACTCAGAACGACACGGCAGAACACATCGCCGGCTTCGTCCTGTACGGCGATCATATTCATCCGCACCCAAAAAGGATCGCCTTCATTTTTCACCATCCGCAAATCGAACTCCTGCGGCGATCGGGTGTCGAAAAGAGTCTTGCAGAAGCGGTAGTAGACAGCCTGATCCTCGCTGATAATGAATCGGGAAAGCGGCTGGCCGACCAGCGCGCTCCGGGTCTTTCGGAGCAGCGTGGATGCCGTCAGGTTGGACTCCAGTATCAGCCCTTTGTCACTGAGAGTACAATAACCCACCGGCGCGAGATCGTACAGATCGAAATATCGCGCACGGGCAATTTCCAGATCCGCCTGGGCGTTTCGCAGCTCCTCGTTCTGCATCTCGATTTCGGTACGGCTCACTTCCAGCTCGTGAAGCATCCGCTGCGCTTCTGCGTTGCGTGCATCCACCTCGTGCTGACGAACACGCAGCTTTTCTTCCGAGACCCTGCGTCTGCGGATTTCTCTAAGCAACACAAAAATTCCGGACAAAGTCAGCAGCAACGCCGCGGCGATGCCTGCCACCAGCCACCAGTATCTGTGTACCTGCTCGCGCGTCTTGAACACGACTTCCTTCGAACGCCACTGTTCGATGATCCTGTCGTACGTACCGTCCTGCCGGATGTCGGCCAGCGCCGAGTCGATATCCGCAAGCAGATCCGCATTCCCCTTCCGGACGGCGATCGCCGAGTGACTTGCGGAAATCGGCTCCTCGATCAGTCTGATTCCCCGAATGCTGTTTTCGGCAATCACATAGCATCCCACCCATCGATCCGCAACGACAGCATCGATTTTACCGGCTGTCAGCAGGGCGAACCCCCGAACGAAATCCGGAATGATCTCCACAATGATTTCAGGATATTCTTTCAGCAAAAGTATCGGCAGCCCCTTTTCCTCGACACCGACCCGCAGCCCCTTCAGGTCGCGTTTATAAGAAACACCCATCCGTTCGGCAGTTGTAAATATCGAAAATTCCGAGATCAGCAGCGGTTCGGAAAAATCGTAGATTTTCAGGCGTTCCGGACTGGCGTTGATATGCAGCAGCGCATCGGCCTGGCCTTCCAGAACGGATTGCTGAGCCAGGCTCCAGTCCATGAGCTGGATTTCCACGGAATGGTGCATCCGCTTGGCGATCGCCTCGGCCAGATCGATCACGATACCGGTCGACACCCCATGTTTGCGGTAGATCATCGGCGGCAGAGACTGGTTGCCCAGGAACAAAACGGGGCGTTGCGCTTCTGCCGAAACGGTCTGGCGGGCCGCCGATACATCGCCCATTCCGGCAATCCACAGCCCCAGCATCCCCAGGATAAACACCCGCATCCACCGGCGGCGACGCATCCGGAACGAATTGCAGCCGCCATCGTTCATGCTGAACATTCCATCACCCCATCGACTTCGGGTTCCGTTAACCGTTCTATCGTGGCAACCGCGGTCATCTGACCGGCTTCGTTCATCAACGCCGTAGCCGTCAGCGAAACATTCAGGACAGCCCCTTCCTGGGTGATCCGCCTGGTAGGATACGGGTCCGGCATCTCCCCCCGGACAAGCCGCAGCAGGATGGTCAAGGCTTCTTCCCGGATTTCCACCGGGACCCGTTCGCGGATATTCATCGACAGCGCCTCCGCCTCACGCCACCCGTACAACCCTTCCGCACCCGGACTCCACGACAGGGTGCGGCCGTCCAGGCCCTGCACGACGGCGGCCACTTTTTCATCGCGCACGATCAATGTCTGATGGATCAGCGCATGGGCTTTTTTCTCCATCTCCCGCGCCCGCTTCATCTCGGTGATGTCGAAAAACGTGATCACCGCGCCCTCGATCATGTTTTCAAGCGTGCGGTATGGCTGGATGTGCATCTTGTACCACCGGCCCTCCGTTGTCTGCACATCCACCTCTTTGGGGATCAGCGTGTTCAGCACCGACTGGGTGTCTGCCACCATGCCGCTGTATCCGATCAGGTTGGAAACGATGTGCCCCACCGGACGCCCGATATCGCTTTGAATCAGGTTGATGAACGTGCTGGCCGCCGGGGTAAAGCGCATGATGCGCAGCCCGTGATCCACAAACACCGTGCCGATGCCGGTGCCGGCCAGCAGGTTGTTCATGTCGTTGTTGGCCCGCGACAGATCCGCCACCTTGGTTTGCAGCTCGGAATTGACTGTGGCCAGCTCTTCGTTGATCGATTGCAGCTCTTCCTTGGATGTCTCGAGTTCCTCGTTGGTGGATTGCAGTTCTTCGTTGACCGACTGCATTTCTTCGTTGGCGGATTTCAGCTCTTCGTTGGATGTCTCCAGCTCCTCGTTGGATGTCTGGAGATATTCCTCCTTCACCCGCAGTTCCTGCTTGAGTGCTGCGATATGCGTATCCGAGTCCAGAATGGGATTGCCCTCCAGGTCAGCGGCAGACAGGAGTGGTTCACGATGGTGAGGATGCACGGGATCCAGAACCACCAGATGCATGGGGGGTTCGTAGGCTGCGGCCAGGCGTCCGGTCGCCACCGGACGGATGGTCAGGTTGACCGCGGTGAAATCCCCGTTGGTTTTAACCCGCAAGTCAGCACAGCGAATGATTTCCTTTGACCCGGTAGCCTTGTGGAGGGCTGTTGTCAACTCTTGCCGCAGCCCTTCACGGGCCATTGCCAGGATATTGTTGATGCCGGCCTCGCCCTGGGCCGGTTCCAGGTACTGGCCGGTGCGACCGTGCAGATAAAG
>CAYQKZ010000170.1:6955-7608 GCA_964418135.1 uncultured Desulfobacterales bacterium | reverse complement strand
AAGCTGTTTTCATCGATGACATGAGCCTGCCGGGAATGCTTTACGGCGCATTGCTCCAAAGCCCGCTGGCCCATGCCAAAATTGTCCGTATCGATACGTCAAAGGCAAGGAATCTGCCGGGTGTCAAATCCGTGGTCACTGCAGCCGAAGCCGGTCTGGTCAAATACGGCGTCAGTCCGGCCCGATACGACGAAACGCTGTTCTGTCACGAAAAAGTCCGCTATGTCGGGGATGATATCGCCGCAGTTGCTGCAGTGGATTTAGAAACCGCACTGGAAGCCGTCTCTCTTATCGAGGTGGAGTATGAAGCGCTGCCCGCGGTCTTTACTATCGAAGACGCTATGGCCGAAGGCGCTCCGCTGCTGCACGACAAGTATCCCGGAAACATCTGTGCCGAAGTCCATTCGGAGTTTGGAAACGTCGAGGCGGCACTGGCCGATTGCGATCTTATCAAGACCACCACTTTCAAGAACAAACGACAGGATGCCGCCTTTATCGAACCCCAGGGCTGTCTTGCCACCTATGACCATTTCGGCAATCTTACCCTGTACAGCTCCACCCAGGTGCCCCATTACGTCCAGCGCACTGTGGCCATGGTATTGCAACTGCCGGTCGGAAAAGTCCGGGTGGTCAAACCCTACGTGGGCGGAGGA
>CAYQKZ010000170.1:0-6926 GCA_964418135.1 uncultured Desulfobacterales bacterium | reverse complement strand
GGCATCAAGGCATCGGCCAATCCGCTGGAGCTGTCGGCCTGCCTGCTCTCCATGAAAACCGGCAAACCGGTCAAAATGAATTTCAACCGGGAACAGGTGTTTCAATACGGACGGGCCAGACATCAGTTCACCCACACCATGACTACGGGCGTAAAAAAAGACGGCACCCTGCTGGCACTCAAACACGTCTGTTATCTCGACGGCGGTGCTTATTCCAGTTTCGGTATCGCCACGGTCTATTATGCCGGCTCACTCTTGGGCGGCCCCTACAAACTGCCCAACATGAAATACGACGGATACCGGATTTACAACAACAAACCGGCCTGCGGCGCCATGCGGGGACATGGCGGGGTGGCGGCCCGTGCCTGCTGGGAGCAACAGCTCGACATGATCGCCGAAGAACTCGACATAAGCCCCATCGATCTGAGGCTTAAAAACATGATGGTTGCCGGAGACGTCACCTGCAACGATCTGAACATGAGCAGCCTGGGCATGAAAGAATGCATCGAAGCCGTCCAGGACGGCTCCGCGTGGTCGACCAAAAAAGGAAAACTGCCCACGGGCAAAGGGATCGGCATGGCCTGCGGGTTCTTCGTATCCGGAGCCGGATATCCGATTTATCGTTCGGACACATACCACGGCACCGTCGTTATCAAACTCACGGAAGATGGGGGAACAGCTCTGGTTTATACGGCATCGGCTGAAATCGGACAGGGCTCGGACACCGCTTTTGCCATGATTGCCGCTGAAGCACTCGGAATTCGGCTTGAAGATGTTCGGCTCGAATCCGGAGATACGGATTTCGGTGTGGACTTGGGAGCCTACTCCAGCCGGCAGACGCTGATGACCGGCCATGCCGTCAAGGAGGCGGCGGAAGATGTCCGCCGGCAGGTTCTGGATGTACTCTCAACAGAGCTGAACGTGCCGGTTGAGGATATCGGCATTCGAAACAGCCAGATCGTTTTCAAACATGGAAATGTCGATTTCAGCGGTCTGAGAACCCGGTATATCAAAGAGCATCGGGGCTGGACCGACAATCCCGCAGACGGCCCGCTCACATTCAGAGAAGCGGCCCGCATGGCGTATCTGGCCAAAGGCAGCATTGTCGGCACCGGCAAATACAAGCCGCACGAACTTGGCGGCAAATACAAGGGAGCTGCCGTGGGAACTTCCCCGGCATACGGATGTTCGGCACAGGTGGCCGAGGTAACGGTGGATATGGAAACCGGCCAAGTCACGGTGGACCGGATCACCGACGCTCATGACTGCGGCAAAGCGATCAACGTCACCTCTGTAGAAGGTCAGATGGAAGGATCGGTTTCCATGGGATTGGGAGAAGCCCTTTTCGAGGAAGTCAAATTCGACAGCACAGGACGGGTTGTCAACGCGGATCTGGCGGAATACAAGATTCCCACCATGCTCGATATGCCGGAGGTCAAGACCATAATCGTTGAAAGCAACGAACCCAACGGACCGTTCGGTGCCAAGGAAGTCGGCGAAGGGGCTATCATGCCCACCATTCCCGCCATCCTCAATGCAGTGTATGACGCCGTGGGAGTTCGGATTCACGAGCTTCCGCTGACGCCGGAACGGGTTTATATGGCCATACAGGAAGCCAAAAAAATCAACAAAATCGGATAACACGAGAATGCTCCATTGCTGATATCTTCCGATGAAGCCATCCGCTACAACCGGCAGCACATTCTGCCGGAAATAGGCATCTCGGGTCAGATCAGGCTGAAGCAGGCCACCGTATTCATCGCCGGTATGGGTGGCCTGGGTTCTGTTTCAGCCTATTATCTGGCTGCTGCCGGCATTGGTTCGCTGCGGATAGCCGATGGGGATTATGTGGAACTCGGAAATCTGAATCGCCAGATCCTTCATGGAACCGGCGATATCGGAAGGCCCAAGACACAGTCCGCCCTCGAAAAACTTCGGGAATTGAACCCCCATTGCAATATCACCCCGATCCAGGCGGTCGTTGCGGAGGAAAACGTCCTGGATATGATTGCCGGGTGTACAGTCATCCTGGATGGCACAGACAACCTGAAAGCCCGAAAAATTTTGAACCGGGCATCCATCATTAAAAACATCCCGTTTGTTTACGCCGGGGTCGATGGGTTTACCGGTATGGTCAGCACATTCATCCCCGGCCAGACACCCTGCCTGGAATGCCTCTTTTCCCGGGATATCGATCGTATCGAACCCATCGGCATCATCGGCCCCACTCCCGGAGTGGCCGCCTCTATCCAAAGTATGGAAACAATAAAGCTTATTCTCGGTTTTGGCGATCTGCTGACAAATAAATTGTTGATCTACAACGGAATGGACATGACATTCCGAAAAATTGAATTGGAGAAAAACCCGGATTGTCCGGTATGCGGGGGTAACAACCAGAATGCGCCGATAGGGGAAACAACCAATAAGGTACTGAAATGAATGATACCATAAACATCATTGTCAACGGACATATGGAAACCGTCCCCGGACCATCGACCATTCATTCTCTGATTCATCTGTTCAAGGAATATGACGGAGATTTGATCGTCGAGTACAATGGCCGGTTCATCTATCCTCAGAAATATGCCGAAACCACCATCCGGGAAGGGGACATCATCGAATTCATCAATCCAAACATCGGCGGATAGATTTCAGCAGGGGAAAAAGTTATTGCATAAAAAAGTGAGAAAGAATTAGTATATATCGATGATTTATCTTTTCCAGCATTTTTTTGTTTCCGGCTGTGCCGGGTCAGGCAAAGCAATCCATAACATATAGAATATTCGGAACAAGGAGGTCAATAATTGGGTACGATATCCCTCGGGGGCTTGAGCCTCGACTGGAACTTCATCTCCGGTATTTTCAGCATTGTAATCATAGATTTGATTCTTGCCGGAGACAATGCCGTCATCATCGCCATGGCGGTCCGCTCGCTGCCCCCGCAACAGCGGAAAAAAGGAATCATTTTCGGGTCAGCCGCCGCCGTCATCCTCCGAGTCATCCTGACATTTTTCGTTTCACAACTCCTGCAGGTCAATTTCCTGAAACTGGCGGGCGGCCTGTTGATCCTGTGGATCGCGGTCAAGCTTTTTGTCGAGGGTGCGCCTGAAGAGTCACTTGAAAGAGGAGCCAGCAGCATTGGGCAGGCCATTAAAATCATCGTGATCGCCGACATTACCATGGCGGTGGACAATATGCTGGCCGTGGCAGGTGCTTCGCATGGCAACATCTTTCTCCTTATTTTCGGTCTGGGCTTGAGCATTCCATTTGTGGTTTTTACGAGCAACCTGCTTTCGATGCTCATGGACAAGTACCCCATCATCATTTACATCGGTGCTGCAATTCTGGGGAAGGTCGGCGGGGAAATGATCGTCACAGATCCGTTTGTAACTCAATACGTTCCCTCGGGTAAAGCATTCCAGTATGCGATCGAGGTATTGTTCGCCGTCGGGGTGATCGGGGTCGGCAAGCTTTGGATGCGATGGATGATCAAAGCGCAGGAGAAACAGGCCCACCAGGCCGCAGAAGCTTCCTGCAATACTGTAAATAATCAATAAGGGACACCAAATGGCCATATTGACAATATCGAGAGAGTTTGGAAGCGGCGGACGCACCGTGGGTCATGCCGTGGCCGATTCGCTGGTCTATGAATACCTCGGAAAGGGCAGAATTTTCCAGCACATCAAAGCATCCGGTTACAAATGGGAGGAATGGGCTCAGGAACTCGATGAGCACAACCCCACCCTATGGGAACGGTACGACTGGTCCTTCAGAGGTTTCGGTGCACTGATTCAAAGCACGATCCTGAACCACGCCCTGCATGACAATATCGTAATCATGGGCAGGGGAGGCAGCTTTCTTCTGAAGGGAGTTCCCCACGCACTCAGCGTCCGGATCATCGCTCCGTTAGAGACACGGGTCGCACGGATCATTTCGAGAGATTCAATCGATGCGACTACCGCACGCCAACTGGTAGAGAGGACAGATCGGGAAAGAACCGGATTTGTCCATGCGCTCTACGGAAAGTCCATCGATGATCCTTCCGAGTATGATGCAACCTTTGATACCGGGAAACAAAAGATCGAGGAAATCATACAGGCCGTCACATCACTTCTGGAAGAGAAGGAACGGCAAAAGACCGAAAAATCTTTAAAAAATCTTCAAGCACAGGCAACGGCAGCCAGAATAAAGGCGGGTCTGCTGACGGACCCCGCCTTGTTTGCCATCATGACACTCGATCTGGAATACGATGGCACCTGTTTCGTACTCCACGGAATCGTCCACAACCCGAGAGAACATAAGCGCGTTGAGGATGCCGCCCGGCGAATCGCCGAGAACCAGCCCTTACGCTGTGAACTGCACTATAGAACTTGATGCATATTGCAGCCTAACAAATCCATTTCGTACATCCCCCCTGCCCCGCTTTTTCATAGCGGGGCCAAATTCACATCATAAAAAACCGCTTGCATTCATAACCGATTTTCTTTAATTTGCAGTGAAGATGACCATGTGGTCACTCACTGGATTCTTCCTGTGTCAAAGGGTAAAGCGATTTTGAACAAACAATACCATAAAATGACATCGTGAACGGTGAACGTTTGGTCGCAGCATGATGACATACGCATTGAACAGCTTTCATGATGACGATCAGGGTGTCGTGATCCATCGGGCCGGCTGGGTGGTGATCGATCCCTGGACCATTTATCCAAATGGGTATGTCCGGGTCGAAGACGGCATCATCCGGATGATCGGTCAGGGAAAACCCACGGGAAACGGCATGATCCGGGACCATGGAGCCGGCGTGCTGTTTCCGGCTCTGATCAATACCCATACCCATCTTGAGCTGTGTGCGCTCCGGGGTCGGATCGCCACGCATAATGGATTTGGTTTCTGGGTACGGGAGTTGATCGAAAAGCGGGCGATGATAGATAATTTCGCCCTGCTGGAAGCTGCTGACTCCGGAATTCGGGAAATTTGCAATTCCTCATGTGCTGCCATCGGAGAGATATCGAGCCTGGGGCTGACACGGGAACTTTTTGAGAAATCAGCTCTGGCCGGTGTGTGGTTCCGGGAATATCTCGGTAACGCCATAACGATCCCGGAAATTTCAGAAAACCGACCCGGTGATGCCATGATATCCCTGGCCGGCCACGCTCCCCACACCACCTCGCCAAAAATCTTGACAGAGATCAAGCGGCAAACCCGATCGCAGAACATGCCGTTTTCCATTCACACTGCCGAATCAGACGATGAAACGGCGTTTTTGACTACCGCACAAGGCCCATGGAAAGAATTTCTTCTCTGCCGTGGAATCGATCCGGCATCGTGGGGGCTTCCTGCAAAAAGCCCGGTCAGGCACCTGGAATCCATCGGCATTCTCGATGATCGAACAATTCTGGTGCATGTACTGCACACCGATCAGACCGATCTGAACGTCATCCAGTCATCCGGCGCCCATGTCTGCCTCTGCCCCCGGAGCAATCTGGCTCTTCATGGCAGACTTCCAGATATGGACGGCATGATCCAGTCCGGCATTCCGCTCTGCCTTGGAACAGACAGCCTGGCCAGCGTGAACAGCCTTAGCCTTTTCGATGAAATGGCCTGTCTCTCCGATAATTTTCCAACTGTTACGCCGGAGCTGATTTTTCAAATGGCAACCCATGGGGGTGCTGCTGCGCTGGGAATCGACAGCCGGATGGGCTCCTTGAGACCGGGTAAGGAAGCCAGACCAGCCTATCTCGATATTCACGTCTCGAAATCTTCGCAAATCATAGAGGCACTGATACGTTACAGCCGGACGGACACGCGATCGTGATGCCATATTCCGCTGTTTCGTGGTTTCAATCGTTTTTCAAGGATCGACGATGAACGCAATACCCCATCAACACACCGTAACCCTTGGCCGCATCGATTATATGAATGTGGCTCCGATCTATCACGGCATCGACAGCGACCTGGCGCGGGGAAACTATCAGGGCATCCGACTGATCTGCGGACCGCCCAACACCCTGAACCGGCTGATGGGCGACGGAGAACTCGACATCAGCCCGGTCTCATCGGCCGCCTATGCCAGAAACGCCGGGGACTGGATGATTCTGCCGGACCTGGCCATCGCCTGCCATGAACGGGTACTCAGTGTGCTTCTCGTCAGCCGGCACCGTCTCGAAGATCTATGCGGCCGTCGTATTCTGGTAACCGATGAATCCTCGAGCGGCAGAGACCTGTGTCGACTGATCTTCAACCTGAAAGACATTTATCCGGAATTCGTGGTGGGCAAAGTCCAATCACCGTCCACACTGCCGGCGGACATCGATGCGGCGCTGGTGATCGGAGATGCGGCTCTGTCTCAACCATGGGTAGATTTTTTTCCGAACATCTACGACCTGGGAAGCCTGTGGTGGCGGATGACCGGCCTTCCCTTCGTGTTTGCCGTCTGGGTAGTCCGTAAAGACTTTGCCCGCACTCACCCGGAAAGAGTGGAAACCGTTTTGAGCCTGCTGAAAACATCCCGCAGACGTGGCTATGCCGACATGAATCGGATTGTCGAAAAAGCCGGCGCCAGACTCGGCATCGAACCGTCCATCGCCCGGTTATACTATCAATCTCTGGTATATGATCTGGACGATCGGGAAAAACAAGGCCTTGCTTTATTCTATAAAGACATGTATCAGACTGGAATCGTGGATCGGGAAGCGCCGCTTCACTTTTTCGGCAACGATATGCACCTTCAGACACGTCATTTCATCGGACAGCAGAGAGATGATCGCACGGTCATACAGCGAAATCATTTTTCGGAACGTCTATCGCCATAAGTCGATCATCCAGATCGAGATATGTTCACTTTACATTGGATAAGAGGATACAGGATATACATGATAAAGATTTCCATTCCGTCTTTTTCATTATCCTGTCCATCCTGTATATCC
>CAYQKZ010000169.1:4261-7617 GCA_964418135.1 uncultured Desulfobacterales bacterium | reverse complement strand
CCCATCCTGAAAAGCTACCATGGAATGTATCACACTTTGGGGATGAATGACAACATCGATATTATTCCGATCGAGCCCGAAAAGATGACGGGCTTCGATCACCTCGAGTCCTTTGTTCATCAACGTGGCGGAGTCGATGCTGATTTTTTTACCCATGCTCCAGCTTGGGTGAGATAAGGCATCGGACACCGTGATATCGGCAAATTCACCGATGGGTTTGTGACGGAAAGGGCCGCCGGAACAGGTAAGAATCAGCTTATGAATTTCGGTTTTGTCGTTTCCCTGTAAACACTGAAAAATGGCGCTGTGTTCACTGTCGATGGGAAGAATGCGGACGTTTCGCTCTGCCGCCAGTGCCATGACGATATCCCCGGCCATGACCAGCGTTTCCTTGTTGGCAAGAGCAACGTCTTTTCCAGCGATGACCGCGTCAGTCACCGGGATCAGTCCGGCAGCACCCACCATGGCCCCGACCACGAGATCGACCGATGGAAGTGTGGCGGCGGATTTCAACCCAATGGGCCCATGCAGAATATCGATTTTGAATCCGGGCGGTAACAGGTCGGAAAGTTGTTGAGCCGTGGTTGCATCGAAAACAACGGCGATTTCCGGCCGAAACTTTCGGATCTGTTCGGCCAGAAGCGTAACACTGGATCTGGCGGCAAGAGCTTTGACCGTGAACAGTTCAGGAAATCGCTCCACGATATGGAGGGTATTTTGTCCAATGGAGCCCGTCGATCCGAGGATGGTAAGGGATTTCATAACGACCCGCTGCGTTGATGGAAAGTTGTTAAAGGATGTATTCTTTGAAAAGAAAAGCTACGGGTGATGCAAAAAGCAGGGCATCGATTCTGTCCAGCATGCCGCCATGACCGGGCAACAATGTGCCGGAGTCCTTGATCTGAACGGATCTTTTCAAGGCGGACTCATACAGATCTCCGATCTGCCCTGCCGTACCGATCAGCAGGAACATGGCCAAAGATGCCACCCAGGGAAGCGATGGGAGAAACAGGGATTTGATGATGCCGCCAACCAGCAGATTGGCGCAGAGCCCGCCGATAGAGCCTTCGATGGTTTTATTGGGACTGACCGACGGGCAGAGTTTATGCCGTCCCATATATGAGCCTGCGTAATAGGCACCGACATCCCCGGCAAACACGATGGCCAGAAGAAAGAAAATCCAAAGAATCCCGGCATCCATGTGACGGATACGGATGAGGCAGGAAATCAAAACAGGAATATACACCATTCCTTGAACCTGCATGGCAACCGAATCGACGACAGCAGGATCGGTTTTGTATCGGGGCAGTATCATCACGCCGCACAGCAAAAAATCGGTGGCCAGAATCCACGGGATCGATGATATGAAATTGGAGTACGCGGCCCAGAGGATTGTCAGCCCCACAACATATCCCAGAATGGTTATCGGTGGGTAGCCGGAAGCGGTATTTCTGCCGATGAGCATTTGAAAATATTCACGCAGGGAAATCAAACAGACAACTGTGATCAGCAGGGCAAAGATCGGAGGGCTGCCCCATCCAAGCCACACGATCAGAATGGGGAGCAGAGACAGGCCGGTTATCCAGCGTTTAACGTGAGATGAAAGGGTCATGCATTTCCGAATCGGCGGTCTCGCTGCTGAAATTCTTTCAAGATATCCAGATATTCGTCTCGTGAAAAATCGGGCCACAGGGTTTGGGTGATATGAAGTTCCGAATAAGCGATCTGCCAGAGAAGAAAATTGCTGATCCGCATTTCCCCGCTGGTGCGAATCAGCAGGTCGGGGTCCGGAAGATCATGCGTATACAGATGGGCGGCAATGGTTTCTTCAGTAATGGATTGCGGATCCAGACGACCGGTCATGGCTTTTTCGGCCAGGATGCGGGTCATTCGAACGATTTCCGCCCGGCTGCCGTAGCTCAGTGCCAGATTCAACACCATTCCCGGATTGTGTCGGGTGGCTGCTATGGTCTGATTCAGTACATCTTGAACATCCTGCGGGAGTCGCTCGATCTGACCGATGGCATTCAGCCGGATGTTGTTTTCCATCATCACGGGTTTTTCTGATTCGAGAAATTTTTTAAGCAGTGACATCAGGGCGGACACTTCGAGGCTGGAACGCTGCCAGTTTTCCGTAGAAAAGGCATACAGGGTCAATGTCGGGATGCCGAGTTCCCGCGTGGTGGTAACGATCGTACGAACCGTTTCAGCCCCTTTTTCGTGTCCGTAAATGCGGTTGAGGAGGCGCAGTTTGGCCCACCGGCCGTTGCCGTCCATGATAATGGCTACATGGACAGGCAGCCGGTGCAGATCGATCCCTTTTTCCAGGATGGTTGCCTCGATCGGCGGCAGTTTAGAACTCAAGAATTTCTTTCTCTTTTTCGCTGTAGATGGCATCTACCGTTTTAATGTATTCATCGGTGATTTTCTGGATGCGATCCTGACCTTTGAATGAATCATCTTCGGAAATTCCACTGTCTTTTTTCAGTCCTTTGATCAGTTCATTGGCATCCCGGCGGATATTCCGGATGGCCAATTTGTGTTCTTCACTCATTTTATGAATGATTTTTACCAGGCTCTTCCGCCGGTCCGCCGTTAAGGGAGGAATGGCAATGCGGATTACTTTTCCGTCATTGGATGGGGTAAGCCCCAGGTCGGATTTCAGAATGGCCTTCTCGATTTCTTTGATCGCTGAAGCATCCCAGGGTTGAATGGTAATAAGTCGACTTTCGGGAACCGAAAGGGATGCCATCTGGCTGAGCGGTGTCAGGGTTCCGTAATAATCCACCCGAATGCCGTCCAGAATGGACAGCGATGCACGGCCGGTTCGAACCCGTTTGAAATCGTTTTTCAAATCGGCCAGTGATTTGTTCATGGTTTCTTTGGTTTCTTGATAAATAGATTCAATCATGGGGGCTACCTTTTTTCAGGAGTCAGTTACATATCCGGGTGCCGACATCTTCACCGCAGATGACTTTTCGAATGTTTCCCGGGTGATGGAGATTGAATACGGCCAAGGGAAGCTGGTTGTCCATCGCCAGAGAGATCGCTGTCATATCCATGACTTTGAGTTGTCGTTCCAATACTTCCATATAGCTGATCTTTTTGATGAACCGGGCATCCTTGTTCGAGGCCGGATCGGCATCGTAGATACCGTCGACTTTGGTTGCTTTCAACAGAATTTCGGCATGAATCTCTTGCGCCCGCAGCGCGGCAGCCGTATCGGTGGTAAAATACGGGCTGCCGGTGCCCGCCGCAAAAATGACGGCCCGCCCTTTTTCCAGATGACGAACCGCTCTGCGGACGATGAACGGTTCGGCGACTTCATGCATGGATATAGCGGTCTGAACCCTTGT
>CAYQKZ010000169.1:0-4251 GCA_964418135.1 uncultured Desulfobacterales bacterium | reverse complement strand
AACTGGCGGCAATACCCCGAAAGATATTGCCGCCGCCGACCACGATGGCAATCTGAACACCGATGTCGATAACGGAACGGATTTCATCGGCCATGTATTTGATCATGTCCGGATCGATGCCGAAACCCTGGTTTCCCATAAGGGCTTCACCGCTGAGCTTCAACAGGATGCGTTTATATATCGGTTGTTTCAAGGAGTCATTCTCCTACCTGGAATCTCACGAAACGTTTGATGGTGATGTTTTCGCCGATTTTGGCGATCTGTTCGTTGATCAGATCGGAAATGGTGACATTGGGATCGCGGACATAGGCCTGATTAAGCAGGCAGTTTTCTTTATAAAATTTGGCGAGTTTGCCTTCTGCAATTTTGTCGATCATTTGTTCAGGTTTGCCCATGGCACGGATCTGGTCTCGATAAATCTCCATTTCCTTGTCGATCACTTCTTTGGGAACATCCTGCTGAGAAATGGAAACAGGATTGGTGGCGGCAATGTGCATGGCGATATTTCTGGCAAATTGAACAAAATCTTCGTTCTTGGCAACGAAATCGGTTTCGCAATTGACTTCAACCATGACACCGAGTTTGCCCCCGGTATGGATGTAGGTTTGAATGGTTCCTTCAGACATGGATCTTCCGGCTCTTTTGGCTGCCGTGGCCAATCCTTTTTTTCTAAGAAAATCGACAGCTTTACTGATATCGCCGTCGCTTTCTTTGAGTGCTTCCTTGCAATCCATCATTCCGGCGCCGGTTTTATCCCGCAGTTCTTTAACAGTTGATGCACTGATGGTGGTCATGATGCTTGATCTCCTTACCAATTCATCCCGCGCAACGGATTCTGGAGGGGATGATCATTATTCCATGCAAACCCACATAAAGGGTTTACACAGCGGTCATCGATCCATCCGGAATCCGACGTTGAATCATTGGTCAAATCGCTATAAAAGGGAATGTACGCTCTGAACGGTCACGAAATACGGTTTCCTTGAATCCCCCCTCCCTCTGGGAGAGGGCAGGGTGAGGGATATAATCGGTTTGTGATCGCTCAAAGTCTATGTTTCAATTTCAATTATGACGAAATCAATCGTCACTGTCTTCATCCTCGATGGAATCATATTTGGAGGATGCTCGTTTGATGATTTCAACAACCGGACCGTCTCCGCCGTCTGAAATCACCTTGCGTTCACCCATTTTTAAATCGGAGCCGGCTGCACTTATTTCAGATTCTTCGATGGCTTTGTCTGAATCGGCTTGTTTCTTTTCGACATAACGTTGTCTGCCTTCAAGGCAGGCATCTGCGATTTTGGAAGTAAGCAGCCGAATGGATCGTATGGCGTCATCATTGCCCGGAATCAGGTAGTCGATCTCGTCCGGGTCGCAGTTGGTGTCTGCAATGGCGATAATGGGGATACGAAGTCTTCGTCCTTCTCGGACGGCAATGGTCTCGTTTTTGGAATCCACGATAAAAATCGCACCGGGCAGTCGGTTCATGTTGCGGATACCACCTAGAATGCTGTCGAGTTTCATCCGTTCTTTTCCGAGTTGCTGACGCTCTTTTTTAGGATAGAGGTTGATGGATCCGTCCGCTTCGATGGTCGTCAAGGTATTGAGTCTGTCGATGCTTTTCTTGATAGTCTGGAAATTGGTGAGCATGCCACCCAGCCACCGGTTGTGAATATAAAACATTTCACACCGGCTGGCCTCCTCATATATGGTTTCTTTGGCCTGTTTCTTGGTGCCGACGAACAGGACGGATTTACCGTTGGCGACAGTATCGACAACAAAATCATAAACATCTCTGAACATGCGGACGGTTTTTTGCAGATCGATGATATAAATACCGTTTCGGGCGCCAAAGATAAAGGGTTTCATCTTCGGATTCCAGCGTTTGGTCTGATGACCAAAATGAACGCCGGCTTCAAGCAGTTCTTTCATAGTAACATAAGCCATTTGAACTCTCCTTGTTTTTCGGTTGTGCCACCGTTCTCTTCAACCCGGATTTCCACTTTCTGCGAAAGCACCGCAAATACGGTCTGAGAACGTGCGAATTATTTAAATCTATTTTTTGTACCAAATAATTTCGGTTTAGACAATTAAAAAATGGTTTTGGTTATGACTCTGTAATTGGCTGCATGATATTCTCACCGCAAAGGGCGAAAAGAGAATCCATTGTCTTGAAAGCTGTAGCCGCAGTTAGAACTTATACATAACGACAACCCGATCATGTCCGGCATAATCCTTAACAAAATGAAATCGCGGATAATGCCCGCAGGATTGAATCAAATCGGTGACAGCCGCTTTTTGATCGAATCCCATTTCAAGCAGGATGACCCCCTGGGGTTTCAGCAAGGGATGGGCGGAAAAAAGAATTTTTCGGATGGCATCGAGGCCGTCGGATCGGCCGTCCAGCGCCTGCAGGGGTTCAAATCGGCAGACTTCAGGTTGAAGTCTGCGAATATTGCCGGATGGTATATAGGGTGGATTGGACACGATCATGTCGAAAATTGGCTCGCAAGACGAAAACGGTTCCAGCCAGTTGCCGACAATAAACTGTATGGTGGATTCCAGGTGATGACGTAACGCATTCGCACGGGCTGTATCGATGGCTTTGCGCGAGACATCCGTGGCGATAAAGCGACAGGTTGGCCTTTCGGTGGCCAGGGCCAGAACGATGGCGCCGGATCCGGTTCCAAGTTCCAGAACGAGTCCGGCCGGTTCCGGGGATCCATCTGCTGTCGGAAGGTGGCTCAAAGCTGTCTCAACCAGGGTTTCGGTATCCGGCCGAGGAATGAGAACATTCGGGTTGACCTCGAGTTCAAGAGACCAGAACTCTTTTTTGCCGACAATATAGGCCACCGGCTCCCGGTTTACCCGCCGTTTGATCAGGGTTTTGAATTCGGCAAGTTCGCTTTTCTGCAGGGGCTGATCATATCTGAGATATAAATCGATCCGTTTCAGGTTCAACAGATAGGCAAGCAGCATTTCGGCAGTTATCCGAGGGCTGTCGATACCGTGAGACGTAAAATATCCTGTTGCCCACTTGAGCAGATTCAGGATGGTCCACTCAGTTTCCCGAGGAATGGGTGGCATCTGCATTCTGTAGGGCCTGAGCCTGATAATAAGCGGTGAGTTCATCGATGATATCATCGATGTCGCCCTGAATGATGCTTTCCAGTTTATACAGCGTCAATCCGATGCGATGATCCGTCATGCGGCCCTGGGGAAAATTGTAGGTGCGGATTCGGCCGCTGCGATCCCCGGTGCCGACCTGGATTTTACGATCCAGAGAGCGTTTTTCACCCTGTTCGCTGACCATTTTATCCAGTAGTCTGGCTCTTAACACAGTCAGTGCCTTGGCTTTGTTTTTCCATTGAGATTTTTCGTCCTGACAGGTGACGACCAGACCGGTGGGCAGGTGAGTTACCCTGACAGCAGAGTCGGTGGTATTGACGGATTGTCCGCCGGGGCCGGAGGAGCGAAATACATCGAACTTGATTTCCGTGGGATCGATGTTTACTTCGACTTCTTCGGCCTCCGGGAGTACGGCAACGGTAACCGCCGATGTATGGATCCGACCCTGTGCTTCCGTGGCAGGCACCCGCTGAACCCGGTGGGTACCGCTTTCATATTTGAATGCACTGTAAGCGCCCGTACCATGAATCATGGCAACGATTTCCTTGAGCCCGCCAACGCCGGATGCGTGCTGAGACATTATCTCGACTTTCCAGTTACGCTTTTCGGCATATCGACCATACATCCGAAACAAGTCACCGGCAAACAGGGCGGCTTCTTCTCCCCCGGTTCCCGCGCGAATTTCTAAAATGATATTTTTGTCGTCGTTGGGATTTTTGGGAACGAGAAGTCTTTTGATCTGGAGTTCGAGCTGTTCTTTATCGCGGTTTAACGTCTCGATTTCTTCACGGGCCATTTCCTTGATGTCTGGATCCGTGTCCTTCATCATATCATGGCTGTTGTCGAGATCGCCAAGGATGCGTTTGTAATCGCGGTAAGCGGCAACCACCTTGTTCAGGTCTGCATGCTCCCGGACATATTTCTGGTAGAGTTCTCTGTTCTGAACGGTTTTTGGATCTGTGAGAAGCTTTTCGACCTCCAGAAATCGTTTTTCGACACCTTTTAATTTATCAAACATATCATGTCGGGCTGCAGGCTGATGATTTGAATAAACCGGGGATATAGACTTTCAGAAAAATAATTTCGCAGCGTTATCGGTCGGAGATATACTACAGTATTATC
>CAYQKZ010000168.1:0-7648 GCA_964418135.1 uncultured Desulfobacterales bacterium | reverse complement strand
GCGAAAGGGCATAAACCTTACTTTCCTTATGCTCCCTCTCCCAGCGGGGGAGGGGTGGGGTGGGGGTTCAAACGTTAAGATTATGCCCGTCCGCAACATATCTCGATCTGGGAAATTATTTCATGTAAGTTCCCTTACATGCCATAAGGAGCGAAACAATGTCTGTCGAAGAAAATTTTATGAAAACGGCGGCAATCCAGGTAGCTCTGCTGGAAGATACGATGACGAATAGCGAGAAACTGTTCAGAAAACTGTTCGAGATGAATTGTGCGATCATGATGCTGATCGATCCGGAAACCGGAGATATCATTCAAGCCAATAAATCGGCATCGGACTTTTATGGCTGGTCCATGGAACAACTGTCAACAATGCGTATTCAACAGATCAACACCTTGCCACCCGAAACCGTCATGAAAAAAATGCAGATGACCCTGTCCACCGGTTCCCTGCAATGGGAATTTGAACATCGAAAAGCGGATGGTTCCTTCCGGGATGTGGAGGTGTTCAGCAGCAAGATCGATATGGCGCAACAGAAGATTCTCTGCTCGATTGTTCATGATATCACCGACCGCAAACGGACTGAAATGAGGCTGCTGGAAAGCGAGGCACAATATCGCATGCTGTTTGAATCCGCATCGGACGCTCTTTTCCTGATCGCCACCGATACGGGTCAAATCATTCATGCCAACCATCAGGCATCGGTGCTGTACGGTTACGACAGAGAGGAACTGCGGACGAAGAAGAGCTGGGAATTGTCGGCAGAACCAGCGGAGACCCGCCATCTGACATTGCAGGAGCGCTCCATTTCCGATCCTGTTGCCGCCATTCCGCTTCGCCTTCACCAAAAGAAAGATGGGGCGGTATTTCCCGTCGAAATCACTTCCCGGATGTTTCCCCTGGAAGAACGGGAGGTGCTGCTTGTTGCGGTGCGCGATATCACGGAGCGCAGGCAGGCCGAAGACGAAAGAGTGGAACTCGAAGCCCGCGACCAGCAGGTCCGGAAGTTTGAAAGCCTGAGCCGTATGGCCAGCGCCATCGCACACCTTTTCAACAACCAGCTTCAGGTCGTTACCGGCAATCTGGAATTGGCCAGGGGCGAGATCCCCCAGGATTCGATTGCGGCCAAATCGTTGGAAGCATCGCTGAAAGCCGCCCGCAGAGCAGCCAGGATCAGCGGTTCGATGCTGGCCTACCAAGGGCTGTCATTCCACACGCAACATCTTCTGAACTTATCGGAAATCTGCCATAGGTATTTTTGTCACCTGCAGAAGGAAGTCCCCACAAATATAACGGTCAAGACCGATTTTTCCGATTCGGATGCGGTTATTTATACCAATGCCGATCAGATCAAACAAATTCTGACGATTCTAACCACCAATGCTGTCGAAGCCATCGGCCGGAATCCTGGAACCATTCGATTGACCGTAAAAAAAACCGCCCATTCCGATATCCCTGCATCCAATCGATTTCCGATCTCCTGGCAGCCGCAGAAAAATGTGTATGCCTGTCTGGAAGTGGCAGACACGGGTTGCGGCATTCTGCCTGAAAATATCGACAATCTCTTCGATCCCTATTTTACCACCAAATTTATCGGCAGGGGGATGGGATTGTCCCTGGCGCTTGGAATCATGCAGCCTCATGGCGGCGTGATCACAGTGGAAAGCGAGCCGGCTGGCGGAAGTGTCTTCCGGGTTTTTTTTCCGATATCCGTTTAAGAAGTTTATAAGCCCCGGAAGACAAAGGGAGCATAAGGAAAGTAAGGATTATGCCCTTTCGCAGTATAGATTATATGTTTTGAGTTGGCCTAACGGTCAACGGTATTTTTTTCATGGTATTGTTTTTACGGGAAACTGTCTAAATATCTTCATGGTGGCCAACAAATATCGATCATGAATATCACACAATCCGCCTACCAATCGATCATAACCCTAAACCGGGTCGTCAGCCTGCTGGGGTTGATTCTGCTCATTTATGCCGCTGTATTTTCCTGGCAGTCCTGGGAAGAAGAAAAAAGCGAGCAGATAGACAGCCTGCAAAATATCATGGCGTTGGGTGAGAAAGCCATCGATATATACTTCGTTCAACTGGAAAATGGGATGCTCCGGTTGAGCCGGGATATCACCGGAACAAATGACCCGATCGACCTCGAACGTGCATTCGATCTGATCAAACAGTTCAATGAAAATCACCCGGAATTGAATAATATCGATTTCATACTGGATGAGGGGCAGATACTGTTTTCAACAAAAACACCTCTCGGCCGAACACAGCCGTCAATCTCCTCCATCCCCTCATTCATTCAATACAGTGCCGAAATTCAGCAGAGTCACCCTGTCAGCATTGGTCAGCCGTCTTTGAACGCCGCCGGCGATGAATGGATCATTCCGTTTCGATGTATGATCCAGAATAGAGATGGTAACCCGGATTATATCATCAGTGCCGATCTGACTGTGGAACTTTTGCAGAATTACTGGAAACATGCGCCGTTCATTAAAACGGCGGCTCTTGGGCTCATTCGGGATGACGGGTTTCTGGTCAGTCGTTACCCCGTCCCTGGGAAAGTCGAGATGGAGAAAGTCTATGGTATACCCAGGGCAGGTTCTCTCATCAATTACCTGAAACAAAACGATTTTCCGCACAAAGGCCATTTGGAGGGAGCCGGCAGCATCGAGAAAACGGCTTATCTGTTTGCATTTCACCGCCTGGAACATTTTCCGCTTACCTTGTTCATCACCATGCCCTTGCCGGAAATTCGAAGCGGATGGTGGAACAAGGTCAAAATTCCGTTCCTGCTGACAACGATTCTGATGGTCGGCGGATTCATTATATACCGCATAGCCTTCAAACAGGAACGCATCCAGGAAATGGAACGGTGGCATGCAACCGAGGCGCTGCGCAATAGCGAAGAACGATTCGATCAACTGGCACGACAGAATCGCAGTATCATCTGGGAAATGGATACACAAGGGCTGTACACCCATGTCAGCCACGTATCCGAAACCGTTCTGGGGTACCGCCCGGATGAAATCATGGGCCGGCTGCATTTTTATGATCTGCTTTCCGAAGAAGATCGAGAAGCATTCAAACAAGTCTCCTTTACAGTTATTTCCCGGAAAAAGCCGTTTACGAATTTAGAGAGTTGTGTACGCACCAGAGATGGCCGTCCGGTGTGGTTTTCATCGAACGGAATTCCGATCCTGAATACGGATGGCACCCTGCTCGGCTACAGCGGTTCGAGTACCGACATCACCGATCGCAAGCGGGCCGAGGATGAACTGATCCGGGCACATTCCGAACTAGAAGAGCGGGTCAAGGATCGCACCAACGAATTATTCGCCGCCAATACCGCTTTGACAGCCGAAATTGCGGAACGTAAACAGGCAATCATCCAGGCCGACAACATGGCGGCGCAGGCTGAAAAAGCCAACGCCGCAAAAAGCGAATTCCTGGCCAATATGAGCCATGAAATCCGCACTCCCATGAACGGGGTGATCGGTATGGCCGGGCTGCTGCTGGATACAGATTTGAACGACGAACAGCGCCACTGCGCAGAAATCATTCTCAGCAGCGGCGAATCCCTATTGGGGCTGATCAACGATATTCTTGACTTTTCCAAGATCGAAGCCAGGAAACTCGACATCGAAACACTGGACTTCGATCTATCGGCTCTGATGGATGATTTTGTCGGTACGCTGGCATTGCAGATTCACAAAAAGGGGTTGGAATTTCTCTGTGACGCGGATATTGACGTACCGGCACTGCTGCGGGGAGATCCTGGCCGTTTGCGTCAGATCCTGACCAATCTGGCAGGGAATGCGATCAAGTTTACCCACAAGGGAGAAATCGCCATCCGCATCAAATTGATAGAAAACAATGAAGACAATGTGCTGCTGCGTTTTGCGGTATACGATACCGGTATCGGTATTCCGGAAAATAAACGTGAACTGATCTTTGCCAATTTTACCCAGGCAGATTCTTCGACCACACGACAGTATGGAGGCACCGGTTTGGGGCTGGCCATATCGAAACAACTGGCAGAATTGATGGGTGGAGAAGTTGGTGTTGAAAGTGAAATGGGTAGGGGTTCGACGTTCTGGTTTACCGCACGCCTGAACAAGCAGCCGAATGGCGATCCGGAAAAAACGATCCTGCATCCAGACCTGAACGGTGTAAGGGTTTTGATTGTGGATGACAATGCCACGAACCGAGAAATTCTGACCAACCGACTGGCTTTCTGGGGAATGCACACTGCCGAGGCACCGAATGGACCCGCAGCGCTCGAAGCCCTCGTGCTTGCACGGGATGATGAAAAAGACCCCTTTCGGATAGCCATTATCGACATGCAAATGCCGGGTATGAACGGTGAAGAACTCGGCATGATGATCAAAAACGATCTGCGTTTGGCCGCTACGCTCCTGGTGATGTTGACTCCCTTGGGAATAAAGTGTGATGTCCACCGTCTCGAGAAGATCGGTTTTGCAGCCTATCTGAATAAACCGACGCGCTACGTGGAACTGAAGCGTGTTTTGATCCAGGCGCTGACGGAACGGAACGTGTCTGAACCGCAGTCCATCGTAACCAGCCAATCGATCGGTGATAACCTGCATTTTTTTTCTGGGAGCAAGGCCCGGATTCTGCTGGCTGAAGACAATATCACCAATCAACAGGTGGCTCTTGGCATTCTGAAGAAACTGGGGTTACGAGCCGATGCCGTGGCCAACGGGGTCGAGGTGCTTATGGCGCTGGAAACCCTTCCTTACGATCTGATCCTGATGGATATCCATATGCCGGAAATGGATGGGCTGGAAGCCACCAGGAGAATTAGAAATTACGAATTCGAAATTCGGAATGAAGCGGAAACAGGCGATTCTCCTTCATCATATGCAATTCCAATTATCGCCATGACAGCCAACGCCATGCACGGAGACCGGGAGAAATGTCTTGCGGCAGGAATGAACGATTATCTATCCAAGCCGGTATCCGCGCAGGCGCTGGTGGATCGGCTGAAGAAATGGCTGCCAAAAGACAGGGTTCACCATAAAATGGCAATTAAACCATATCATCTTGAAAACATAAAGGAAACAGAATCAGTCGAGCTGCCTGTCTGGGATAGACCGAAGCTGATGGATATCCTGCTGGGCGATGAAGACCTTGCCGTAATTATTCAGGACAGCTTCCTGGCGGATATTCCACAACAGATTCAGAAACTCCATTCATTTCTGAAATCAGGCGATGTTTCGGGCACTGAACGTCAGGCACACACCATCAAAGGCGCAGCCGCCAACGTCGGCGGAGAACGATTGAAAGCGGTGGCGTTCGAAATGGAAAAATCAGCCAGAAATATGGATTTGACCGCTGCAGGTATCTTCATGAAAGACCTGGAAACGGAGTTCGAACGGTTGAAAGCGGCAATGCAGATCATTGATAGGCCATGATGTTCATTGGGTCCAGATTGTGGTAATCATTCACATCCAAAATTTAAAGCGTTCCCAATCGGCAACATAATTTAACGTGAAAGGGTAGCAATATGCTGAAAAATATCTCTGTATGCATCGGTTGTCTTATTCTGGCACTTTCTCTGCCGGCCTATGGTTTTGACTGCAACAATCCGGAATTCGGTACCCATATCGAAGATTTGAATAAAGACGGGTATTTCGCGAAGTATATGGAAAAAAACGATATATCTTATTACAAATATTCCGGCCCATGCCGGTTGGAAAAATTTGGCCAGTTCAATCCGTCGATTGCTTATGCGTTTATCGAGAACCGACTGTATGCACGGATTGTGGATTTTAAAAGCACGGATGAGAATCATGAGAATAACAGAAAATTTATGGAAAACGAGGTCTATACAAAGTCCGGAATCACCCCATATGATATTAAGCTGGATGGTGACTGGTGGATATATCAATGGCCCGTTGCGGACAATAAAACGAAACACAAAATCAAAATCAACAGCAAAACACAAGAGATTAAGGATGTTTATTACTATGAACCACTTCGGACAAGGCTGAAAAGCATTGTCGATACGGATGATTTCGGGTCTTAGCCGGATTGATTTTCTGTGATCTTGCTGCCGTCCATAGCATGGCCATCCAGGCCATTGTAACCGTTCACCGCCTCCCCCCGGCGGGGGGAGGTCGGGAGGGGGATCATACTGTGTTTACAAAGAGTAACAAGGTCAAACGATAATCACTGACGGAAATCTGTTGTCGTATTGGACATTATTTAATATGATTACAACATAAATAATCTTTTTTTTCATTGTAAGTCGAACCCCATTTTCAAGAAACAGGAGAATTTTGATGGCAGGACACTCCAACAGCTTCGACACGCGATCCACCCTGACAACAGATGACGGTTCGTTCACATGCTTCAGCTTGCATTTGCTCGAAAAAGCAGGATTTTCAGGTATCGATTTGCTTCCGTACAGCATTCGCATTCTTCTGGAAAATCTGCTGCGGCATGAAGATGGGGTGCTGGTTACGGTTCGGGATATCGAGAAAATGATTTTGTGGGGGCAAACCAGTGAATCCGCCGGCGAAGTGCCGTTCATGCCGGCGCGGGTTCTGCTTCAGGATTTTACCGGGGTGCCGGCCATTGTCGATCTGGCGGCCATGCGGGATGCAGCCCAGCGGCTTTATGGGGATTCATCCAAAATCAATCCGCTAATCCCCGCCGAACTCGTAATCGATCATTCGGTTCAGGTGGATGTTTCCGGGTCTCCGGATGCCGCCGCCCGGAACTCGGAATTCGATTATCGGCGCAATTCCGAACGCTATGCCTTTTTGCGATGGGGGCAGAAAAGCTTTCGCAATTTCAGCGTGGTACCGCCGGCCACCGGTATCTGCCATCAGGTCAACCTGGAATATCTGGCCAGAGGGGTCTGTACGGCAGACAGCCCGCTGGGCCCCCCTGTCGCTTATCCGGACACGGTCGTAGGGCTGGATTCCCACACCACCATGATCAACGGATTGGGGGTACTCGGATGGGGTGTCGGCGGCATCGAAGCCGAAGCGGTCATGCTGGGCAGGCCGTATTATCTGCTGACACCTCAGGTGATCGGTTTTTGTCTGGAAGGAAAACCGGCGGCAGGCACAACGGCAACCGATCTCGTTTTGACCATTACCCAGATATTGCGGAAAAAAGGGGTTGTCGGAAAATTTGTCGAGTTTTTCGGCCCCGGAGTTCTGGAACTCAGCCTGGAAGATCGGGCCACCATCGCCAACATGGCGCCGGAATACGGGGCCACCATGGGCTTTTTTCCCGTGGATGAAAAGACACTTCACTACCTTCGCCTGACCGGAAGACCAGACAGCACCCGTCGACTGGTTGAAGCCTACTGCAAAACCCAGGGGCTTTTCCGATCTGACACATCGCCCGTACCGGTATACAGCGATATCGTCCGCCTGAATCTGGACAGCATCGATCCCTGCCTTGCCGGGCCCAAACGGCCTCAGGATCGGGTGCTGGTCAATAACATGAAAACGGGTTTCAACAACATTCTTCTGGAATCCAGCAGCACAAAATCCTCATCCAGGAAAAATGGAATTGAAATCACCTTAAATGGTGTATCGGAAACCATCGATCATGGCGCCGTCGTCATCGCCGCCATCACGAGCTGCACCAATACCTCCAACCCGTCCGC
>CAYQKZ010000167.1:0-7658 GCA_964418135.1 uncultured Desulfobacterales bacterium | reverse complement strand
CTTATGCTCCCTCTCCCAGCGGTGGAGAGTTGGGGTAGAGGTTCAAATAGTTAAGGTTAGCCCCGTTCGCTGTATACCTGCTGATTCGTCATATCCGTATTGTCAATTCGTTACCGGAACCCGAAACAGCCGGCAGGTGTTGTTCCACAGGGCTTCTGCCAGGTCGTTCGGATCTTCGTGCCGGACTTCGGCCAGTTTCAGCAGAACAGAGCGGACAAAAGCCGGTTCATTTCGGCGGAAATGGTTTTTTTCCGGAGCCGGGATCAGATACGGGGCATCCGTTTCGATCAGGATGCGATCCTGCGGGATATCCGTCGCCAGTTCCCTGAGATTTGCACCGCGGCTCTGGATGGTTAAGATGCCGGTGATGCCGATCGAATACCCCATGTCGAGATACTGCATCAGTTCCAACCGGGTTCCGCTGAAACAATGGATGACGCCGTTGCCGGGTTCCTTGTGGTATTGTTTCAGGATTTCCAGCAGCCGTCCGCCGCTTTCTCTTTCATGAAAAATGACCGGAAGGTTCAGGGTATCGGCCAGCTCGAGTTGACGGATCAGCCATTTTTCCTGAATATGCCGAGGAGAATGCATCCTATTGAAATCCAGACCGATTTCCCCCCAGGCCAGCACCCTGGGGCTATCCGAAAGATTGACGAGCGCTTCCATGCCGGATTCATCGGCCTCCGATGCGTCATGGGGGTGGAAACCCACGGATGCATAAATATCCGGGCGGGTTTCCGCCAAGGCCACGGCTTTTTGGGAAGTTTTCAAATTGATGCCGGCGATCATCATGGCGGACACCCCGGTATGTCGGGCACGCTGCAGAACGGATTCAAAATCCGGGTCATACACCTGATCATCGAGATGACAGTGGCTGTCAAACAGTTTCATGAAATGCCTCGTTTGAGTTTTTCCTCAGCCAGAGCCGAGATTCGAGTCAGCTTCGGATATTCCGTGGGCGCAAGTTCCGACAGGGACCGGTTCAGGGTGCCGAGCGCATCCGGAATATAGGCCGCAAAGCCGGATTTTCCCTTGACCCGTGTCAGATATCCAAAAGCCCCCAGGATCTGAAGATTCCGGGTGATCCGGCAATATTGGTATGCACCGGCAAAAGAAACCGGATCGACAGGCATCCGGCGGGAAAGTGACTGAATACAGAACGCCAGCATCCGGCTCTGAATATCCGGATCGAGATTCACATAGGGGTCGATCAGCAGGGACGCCAAATCATACTGGATGGGACCGATCCGGCCGCCCTGAAAATCGATGGCGTAAAGCCGGCTGTTTTTGACCATGATGTTTCGAGACTGAAAATCCCGGTGCATGAATCCAAGGATGGCTCCGGTCAACGCGTTGTCGGCCAGTCGATCGAATTCATCTGCCAGCTCTTCAGCCTGAGCATTCATACCCAGGTACCCGTTGATAAATGCATCGATAAAATATCGGCACTCTTTTTCGAGAATCAGCGGCTTGTCATAATATGGGGTTTGCCAGGTCCAGGATGGATCGAACCCATCGGCACCGTCAATGGAAAGTGCGATCAGCAGTCGAACCGCTTTGCCATACCAGTCCAGCATGTCGGATTCGGTGGCGGACGCCTGCACGACGGTCTGCAGGTGGATATCCCCGATATCTTCGACAAGGACCAGCCCGGAAAAGACATCGGCTTCGACAATCCGGGGAACGGAAATTCCCTTGTCGTCCAGATGTCTTCCGATGTCGGTAAAAGCCTGACATTCGCAGCGAATATCCTGCCGGCTGTGGATGCCGTGATCCGCCACGATCACCGATTGTCGGGATGACGATGCCCGGTACCACAGTCTGTCCGACCCGTCTCCGGCAATGCGTGCCAGGATCGGAGTATTTGAAGATGTATCGGGAAAAGCCTTTGGCAGCAGGTGATCCAGCACGGCGGACCGATACTGACGAGGGGTGCCGATATCCTTCCAGTAACGGTTCTCCGGAATAAATGCCGCAATGGTCATCCCGTTGTGGATGAGGGTTCGGTACAGGTCGATGCTGGTGGAAAACGGGGTGTCGGGTATCCATTTCAGAATCTTCGGGTCAATGACCTGAATGCCGGTAAATGTCAGTTTGCGAAGGGAACTCCCGCCGTCTTTCGGTGAGTTCGAGTCCGTCAAATCGGAATCGGGAACATCGAATCCGATGACGGATCGGTCGGCATCCACGGATACCGTGTTGATTTCCGGAAAATCGTGAAGCACCATCGTAACGGGATGCGAATGCCTGTGATGAAAGTCGTAAACGGCTTTCAGGTCGATATCTGTGACGATGTCTCCGTTGATGACCATAAACGGGTCCCGATCCCAGAAATCACGGACATTGTGAATGGCGCCGCCGGTACCCAGAATCCGGAGTTCATGACGGGTCTGAACAGGAACGGCGTAGTGCTGTGTTTCCAGAAAGGTTTCGATATCCCGATGCAGATGATGGGTATTGATCATGATGGAACGGCACCCGGCCTGAATCAGGCTCTGGATGATTCTGTGCAGCAAAGGCCTTCCGTCGATGGGAAACAACGGTTTGGGAATGTACTTTGTATGCGGAAGCAGGCGTGTTCCCAAGCCTGCGCATAAAATGAGTGCTTTCATAAAATCGATTCTGAACAATCGAGGACGGATATACCGTTGTCTTCAGGAGGACAGCAGCCGCAGGTATTTTTGAATGGCATTGGCATAGAAGTCTATTTGTTCTTTGTCTTCGGAGCCGGCAACGCCGTGGGTAATGTAAAAGTCTTCGGCGTTTTTATAGTTGATTTTGGACAGAGCCTCTTTATGCGATATTTCCCGGCGTTTATACATCCGGTTGCCTCGGGAGAGGATTTTTCGGGAACGGCTGTCGGCATCTACGGTATTTTTGGGGTATCGCATGAAGAAATTCAGAACAACCCAGTAGGATTCGAAATATGTCTTGATGAATCTGGCAAAGAGCCGGAGCTTGCGGAATCCCACCGATGTGATGTTATACGTTTCCGGCAGCAGGGGGTGGGGGATGATGACGGCGTCATCGATAAAGGCTTTCAGTGTTTTGCGGACATAATAATCCGGTGTTTTGTCCACGTCGTATGCAAATTCATTTTTGAAGAAATTCCGCAGAAAGGCATATTCGGGCTGAATGTCCGCAGCGGAGAACTGAAAGGCATCCCTATCCAAAATCGTCAGGGCCGTAAAGACAGCGGGTATGAAGAAAACGATGCAGTTATTCTTGTAGTATTCCAGAATGGGACGTTTTCCGACCACCACTTTATACTCGATTTTGGAATAGGATTCGTTTCCCTTTTCAGCGAAACGTTCGACGAATTTGCGCTGCACATACGCATCGACAACCTGCTGAACGGCATTGGCGGAATCCATCATCAGGGTATCGGCCAGTTGCGCCTCGGAGGCATACAGATAACTGAGGTATATTTCGATATCATGATACAGATCCTCGAAGGTAAACCGCTTCGGAGTCATGTTCAGGAGTGCGCCGGCCGCCAGTGCATGCGGCGTAACGACCGATACGCTGTCGATGGCATTCAGAATTCTGAATCCGAGATTCCGGCAGAGTTCATTGGTCTGTTTGGATGTCATGTCGTGGATTGACATGCCGCTCTGCGCCTGAAGGCTGTTCAAAGAAATGGGTTCATGAAAATTGATATAGATCCGGCCGTATCGTTTTTTCAGCAGCTTCCTGGCCTGGATGACCTGCATGAAACTTTCAGGCTTTTTCTGCCCGCCTTCCAACTCATGCAGATAGGCGCTTTCTTCGAGAACGCGGTCGTAACCGACATAAATGGGAACAAAAATCAAATCGTTGCAGGGGCCCTGCTTGAAAGAATCCAGCAGAATGGACAACAGGCCGAGCTTGGGCAGAATGAGTTTTCCGGTACGACTTCGGCCGCCTTCGATAAAAAATTCAATATTGAATCCGTCTTCAAGCAGTTTGAGAATATATTCGGAAAACACCTTCGAGTACAGAACCGCCCCTTTGAACGTTCTGCGGATGAAAAAAGCGCCGCACCCTCGAAACATCGGGCCGATGGGCCAAAAGGCCAGATTCTTTCCGGCTGCGATCAAGGGGCAGGGCATATTGTTCAGATGCATCAGATAGGACAGGATCAGATAATCGATATGGCTTTTATGGCAGGGAATGAAAATGAGCGGGCCTTTTAACGAAGCGGTTTTGATCCGGTTCAGGCCTTCGGTGTCCAGGGTGACACCATCGAACATGATTTGAACGATCCAGCCGACCATCTTGGCGGCAAAGCTGATCACAGAAGGGTTATATCTGGCGGCGATTTCATCGAGATGTTCACTGGCTTGTCGGTGAATTTTTTGAAGGGGAATGTTCTTTACTTCGGCATGATGATCCATGAAATTTCTAAGGCGCTCATGGGTTAAAATGGATTCCTTGAGTTCTTCGGGAGATTTCAGGACCGGTCCGATGGTGCTGACCCGGTGCCGGTTGATCTGTTCCATCAGCCGCTTGCGAAGCTGCATGGACATCTGGTGGATGGATTTTCCCTGCAAGTCGCTCTGGTTCAGGAACCACTGCAAATTCAGCGGTTCAGAGACTTCAACAAAGAGTTTGCCCGGGTTCTTGAAGAGGGTGATCAGGCGTCGAATGCGTCCGGGATTGATTTCTGTTCCGAACATCATATCTATGATGCTCGATGTGGAGCGATCTGGAAATTTACTGAAAAACATGACCAAGGGAACGATGACGATCGGTTTTTCC
This sequence comes from uncultured Desulfobacterales bacterium, assembly GCA_964418135.1. Classification (GTDB taxonomy): domain Bacteria; phylum Desulfobacterota; class Desulfobacteria; order Desulfobacterales; family Desulfatirhabdiaceae; genus RAAP-1. The sequence continues at coordinate 2,918 of CAYQKZ010000167.1, read as the reverse complement.
AGGGTCTGCTGAATTTCAACCAGATGCCTGACAGGATCGGTTTTGGATTTTACGAATCTTCGGTAAAAACCTTTGTCTTCCACCAGCGAAAACAGTGCGGACGAACCGGATTCCAGATTATCGCGGATATAGCCGGCGCGATACGGATTGGGCCAGGCAAAGTGGCTGAAAAAATAGTCCAGGTGGAAGATAACGATACGGATGAGCCGCATCAGAGGCTGCCAGATGAATATCCGGTAATCACACCCGATTTCAGGTACGTTCAGATTGAGCTGATGAAACCGGGTATAATAAAACAGCCATTCAAAATAGCTTTTGGTTTTATGGACATAGACAATGACAGCATCTTCCGGAAGCTGTTGGAGAGATTTGATCTGATCGTCATGAAACTTGATTCCGGAATAAAAGAGTTTGAGAAAACCAAATGTCGAAAAACCGATATGCTGGGGCAGGAAACAGGAAAAATAGTGGCGGCTGCCTTGGAGTATCCAGTCGATACTGCGACGATAGCTTGATTTCAAGGCTGAAAATATTTTCATATGCACACCCTGCCGATAAAAGTTGGTCTGAAAACGACACCCTGTTTATCAAAATAACAAAGGCGGATTTTCATTGCAATATTTAAATCCTCAATTGATATACTGCGAAAGGGCATAATCTGCACTTTCCTGTTGCTTCCTCCCCCAGCGGAGGAGGGTTGGGGTGGGGCTCAAAAGTCAAGATTATGCCCGTAGCAGTATACAAGATGAAACATCAACAGAGACTCGCCTGATCGAATTCCGCCTTCAAAGATGAGATCAACTCCTTGACAGAAATGATTTTATCGATCCGATAAGCGTTGGAACCAGCAAACGCAAATCCATTTTTAAATTTACCCTTTCGGGCACATGCTAAAGCCAGTGCAATGCAGTATGGACTTTTTGTGCGATCGCAGGTCTTAATACAGTGATAGGGGCATTTGAAAGGTGTTTTTTTCCCATGATCCACATCACTCAGGAATTGATTACGAAGCGCTCGACCAGGCATTCCCACCGGACTTTTGATGATAACCAGATCGTCTTTAACAGCATCGATATATGTTTTCTTGAAATCTATACTGGCATCACATTCATGAGTAGCCACAAACCGGGTTCCCATCTGCACGCCGGCAGCTCCCAGGTTTAAAAACTTCTGAATGTCCGCACCCGTATAAATGCCCCCTGCGGCAATGACCGGAACAGTAACGCCTCGCTCGTTGCCAATCGGATTAACTGCATCGATTACTTCTACGACCAGATTTTCGATAGCATAAGCCGGGTCATCGATCTGATCATTTTTGAATCCAAGATGTCCGCCGGCCTTGGGCCCCTCGACAACGAATGCATCCGGTAGATAATTGAATTTAGTCAACCATTTCTGGCATATCAGTTTAGCTGCACGGGCTGATGAAACAATGGGAACTAATTTTGTTTGAGTACCGTTTATCAGGTATCCCGGTAAATCCAACGGAAGTCCGGCACCTGAAAAAATGATATCAATCCTTTCCTCGATTGCAGCTTTTACCAGATCCGCATAGTGGGTAAGGGCAACCATGATGTTGACACCAATGATCCCCTGCGTCCTTAATCTAGCTGTACGGATCATCTTTTTCAATGCTCTTACATTTGCCCCGACCGGATCTTCCATAATATCAGGCTCATCAATACCAACCATGGCACCGGCAATGACACCGATCCCACCTTCATTCGCCACAGCCGATGCCAACCCGGACATGGAGATACCGACGCCCATTCCTCCCTGTATAATCGGAATGCGGCATACAAGTTGACCGATTTTAAGTTCTGGAAAATTCATTAGCTACCCTCCGTGCCAGTTAGAATTATCGTATATTGATTGCAACAATTTTATCTTACGGAGGATTATCAGGAAAATCAAAAGCAGATATTCGTTACGACAATTCTATTACAAATGAACCGAGGTAAATGAAAACATCTGGATCATTCCAATATTTTTGTCGAGGCCCAGCTAAGGCACCGGGTCAGTAGAAAATGATTGAGAACATGAATGAATCAGATGGGGAGAGGATGTGAACGTTTACAGGGCAGATTACAGCATCCATGCCCATGTGGAATAATACCGGTCGTTCAGGGGGGGGCGATTCAGGATACGGGAACACTTAAAAACAACGATGATCAACAACATCAATAAGATAACGCTTTTGGGTGCGTTATCGGTCGGGGATGGTCGAAAAAGGTATGTCACCTCTCTGATGCCTTCCCAAAAATATTATCTTAAAACTTATAGCTGCGGAGAATTATATCATTAAATGGGAAAAAACCCGCGCCAGATCACAATTTCATGTCAATTATAATACGTAAGGCCCATACGTAATATTCACGATAGCAAAAAATGCTATTGACTTTCATAATATCTTGTTATAGCTGATTGCAGCAGTAAGCTTATGCCTTGCTGAAGGGATAATTTTGGTAGAGTTGCATGTATTTTCGTCACTCATCGTAAAATCGACTGTATGTGCTGAAATTTATATTAAAACCAGGATCGAAATCTGTATTCCGGATTTTTTAAACACAATGTTCAGCATTTATCAATAATTATTTTTGAAGGACGATTATACTTTGGTCGGATTTATTCTGCGATTCCTTCGATTTTCTCTCTTTCGATCCGAGATTTTTCTTTATTTGGGTTCGATACCTACCTGGATCACAACGGGCATAACGGCCTATGTGGGTCAAGCGGCGGACTTTCAGGATGATTGGGTAAATAAATTTTCTTTGAACGGTTATAAATTGTGCTTCCTTATCACCCTCCCCCAGTGGGGGTTGGGGTGGGTGTTTAAAAGTTAAGATTATGACCGTTGACAGTATATGGGGAAAATTCAGGAATTAACAGGAATCAGTAGGAGTGAAACTCAGGTGCGC
>CAYQKZ010000166.1:0-7703 GCA_964418135.1 uncultured Desulfobacterales bacterium | reverse complement strand
CATCGATGAAAATCATAACAGGCAGGCCGAATGCACCGAGTTTCTCCATCTGCCACATGGTTTTCATGGCAACGGTTTTAACGACAACATCGCGAAGCTGTTCATCGTAATAGGCGCAGCGCCCGTTTTGATCCATCAGGTTGGTTCCCAGTGTAAAAGGCCCCGTTACCTGGCCCTTGAGCATTACGGCCTCCTTTGACACCGAGGGATCAGCCAGCCGGGTCAGAAGCTCGGAAAAGCCGATGGCATACTGCGGAGAAAGGCCGAAACTGTCGAGTGCCTGGAGATTCCCCCCGTCCGTGGCAGCCAGATATCGCTCATAAAAATCGGTCAATTGTTCGGCGAAATCGTCAAGTTGACTCGAAAATGATATTCGGTCATCCTGCCGTACCAAAGCCGGCATCCCTTCGGTAAACTGCATCATCATGTTTTCGTGGCGGTCGCGTTTGGGAAACTGAACCCAGGATGGAATTTCGGGGGTACTCCGCAGCATCAGGCGGGTGCCCCGGTCTGGATCCGTGTGCGGCAGACTGCCGATAGTTGTTGCCAGGCAGCAGGGGTCGAACGGGTTGTTTTTTTTATCTGGTTGCATAGGTAGTGATGTCCTTTATCAAACGATCATGAATCATGCCGGGCTTCACCCCCAGGCATGAAAATTTCACAATACATTTTGTTCGTGTATTTCGCGGTTATGTAGTCAGCCGTATTTTCACGGTAAAGGTGAACGGGTTGTTCTATAGTCTCAAGTACAGCCAAAATCATCCAATTTTATTTAACGGACATCATCGATGTCGTTCCGTCGGCCTTTCATACCATAAGCGGCACAACGGACGGAAGCAGAATGCAAATGGAAAAAAAACGAATACCAGAACCATTCCGAATATCTGCAACAGTGAATACCACTTCAGTTTGCGGCTGGAGGTGACCACCTGCGGCTGGTCGATAACCTGGAATTTCATACGGCGATGTTTCCCCCACATCCACAATTTCCAGGAAAACCATACTTCTTCACTGGCATAGACGACTTCACTGAATCCGCCGACGGCATCGAATCCATCTTTCCGGCAAAAGACAAAACAGCCGGCAGCCATGTGCAGTTGGCTGGATAAAAAATTCCAGAATGCGGTGCCGATCTGAACGATATAGGGAAGATCGCCTGTATAGGTCACTTCAGCACCACCGCCACAGCAGGTGCCGCGTGAAAGGCTGTCCAACGCTTTATTCAGAAGTGCTGTGGAAACGAGGGTGTCCGCATCGAGAAAAACCAGAAATTGTCCCTTGGCCGCTCTGGCACCGGCATTGCGGGCCCTTGAAATCTGGTTCATCGGTTCAAAAACCACAGTTGCTCCATGTACTCCGGCTATCTCCGGTGTTCTGTCTGTAGAATTGTTGTCGATGACAATCACCTCTCCCGATAAATCTACCTCTTTCATGCTGTTTTGCAGTGCATCCAGTGTGGCCGGCAGCCATGCTTCTTCATTGTAGGCGGGAATGATAACGGAATAGGAAATTGTCATGGATAGGGCCTCTGTGATTCTTTGATGTTTGTTAATGACGGCTTATCGTCATTTGAACCAGTTCGGGCGGTCTTTCATCCAGTTTCCGACGGTTTCGATCAGGCGGTCTTTCACGGTTTCGGCAATATAAAATCGGGGGAATATCAGTTCGGATTCGGAAGCGATAACCCTTTCTTCGACAGCGATCCGCGCCAGTGCCGTGTATGGGTAAATCCGGATACCGGTGCTGACTTTCATGGCTTCGAGCTGCAATGAATCGGCAAAATGCAGGCTCTGTGTAACGGTTTCCAGTGTTTCGCCGGGGCCGCCGAGCAGCAGAAACCCCAGCCTGCGAATGCCGTGATTTTTGAGGATGGCGGCGATGTGCCTGACATCTTCGGTCGTAAACCGTTTGTTCAATCGCTTCAGAATTTTATCGGATCCGCTTTCAAACCCGAAGCTCACCTCGATACATCCGGCATTGGCCATTTTCCCGATCAGCACATCATCCGCTTTCCAGGGATAGAGAATGCAGCGCCACCGGATATCAAGCTTGGCCTCGATGATGGCGTCGCAAAGGGTTTCGGCATACGACGGCGGCAGATTGAACGTGTTGTCCACGAAGAAAAACTGGTGAAACCCTGCTTCCACATACCGGCGAAGACCCTCGACCGCTTTTTGAGGAGAATATTTTCTTAGAATCCGGCCTTCGATGGTTGCCGTGGAACAATAGCTGCAGTCCATGGGACATCCGCGTCGGGTCTGAAATGGGATCCACACCTGATCTTCCTCGATGCCGTCGTGGGGTGTCAGATGGATGTTGGGAAGCGGTATGGGAAAATCGTCCAGATTTCGGGTGAACGCGGTTTTTTCCGGAGGGGCGGAAGCCGGCAGATAGAGACCAGGGATTCCGGATAAATCCATTTTTTGGCCGAGTCTTTCCAGAAGGTGGATAAACGCGGCTTCTCCTTCTCCCTGAATGCCCATATCCGCTTGAAGATACGCCAGCGCGGTTTCCGGGAAAATACTGTATCCGGCACCTCCGAGGACAATGGGCGCATCCGAGAGACTGCGACAATCCGAAATCACTTCTTTTACCGAATCCAGCATGAAAAAAGGCGTTTCCATGAACTGATCGTCGATATTGCGGACCGAAATGCCGATGACATCCGGTGAAACCGATGCGATAGCCTGAGCGATAGGCGTGCGGACATCTTTCTGCATCATGAGGTTGACGGTCTGCACCAAATGCCCGGCGTTCTGAACGGCTGCCGCCACACAAGCCATCCCCAGCGGCAACACCGGCATGTTGAGTGATTCGGTATTGGCGGAGATCAGTAAAACTCTCATCTCATATTTTCTCCTGATAAAGGCAACCGGTATGGCCGATGTCTCTGCGGAAGGACAGGTTTCTGTCGATCATTTCTTCGATGATTTGATATACACCATCCCCTGAAATATGGCGACCGTTTCCTGCATCTCGTCGGTGACAAGAATCGTATAGGTGGCAAGCTTTGCATTGCGGGATACTTCTTTGGCTTCGGCGGTCAATACCGCCCCCTCTGTGGTCGCCTTGACAAAGGAGATGCCGGCATTGATCGCAACGGCCACCGGCCCATAGGCGTTGGAGGCTGCAGCGAAAACGAGGTCTGCCAGGGTGAATACGACACCGCCTTGCGTAAGCCCGATACCGTTTAAATGATGTTTCTGTATTTTCAGCACAGCTTTGGCGCTGCCTTCGGCCGCTTCTAAGAGTTCAATGCCGACATGCTGGGCAAAAAGATCGTTTTCGATAGCCATAAATCGTATCCTGAAATGTTAGTGATTGAGTGGTCAGAAATTTTCCGTAAAGGAATAGATCAAGGCAGAATTAAATGCAAAGATATTTTTGACAGATGCTTTCGTTTTCCATCAATTCCTGAATGGTTCCGCCAAACCGGATCACGCCGTTTTCGATGACGTAGCCGCGGTCACTCAGCCTCAATGCAATGTGCTGGTTCTGCTCGGCCAGCAGAACCGTCAGGCCGGTTTCCTTGAGTTTTCGGATCTGCTGTTCCAGCAGTTTCACCACGAGGGGTGCCAGTCCCTCGGTGGGTTCGTCGAGCAGCAGCAAATCCGGATTGGTCATCAGGGCACGGCCGATGGTCAGCATCTGCTGTTCGCCTCCGCTCAAAAAACCGGCCCGCCGCGAGTCGATCGGTTTCAGGGGCGGAAAGAAATCGTAAACCGCATCTTTGTTCCAGATACCGGATTTTTGATGTTTGCGCCGAACGATATCGAGATTTTCCCCGACCGTGAGATCGGCGAACACCCGACGGTCATCCGGAACGAATCCCATGCCCATGCGGGCCAGCAGATAGGGTTTCTGACCGGTGCAGGAGATGCCTTTGAAACGAATACTCCCTTTTCGCGGCGGTGTCAGCCCCATGATACTCCGCATGGTGGTACTCTTGCCGGCGCCGTTTCTTCCGAGAAGACAGACAATCTCTCCAGCATTTACCGTCAGGGACACCCCGAAAAGAACATGGCTCAAGCCATAGTATGTGTGGATTTCACCGACTTCGAGCATCATTGGGTACTCTCCCCGAGATACGCTTCCTGAACCCTCTGGTTCGCTTTGACCTGATCGGGTGTGGATTGAATCAGTGTCGTGCCATGCTGCATGACCATGATTCTGTGGGAAATGGAAAACACCAGTTCCATGTCGTGTTCACAGAACAATATGGTCAGTCCCAGTTCCCCGGAAAGCCGGTTCATCAGAGCCAGTGTCATGGCGGTTTCTTCCGCAGACATGCCGGCAGTGGGTTCATCCAGAATCAGCAGTTCAGGCCGATTCCCGAGGGCAATGGCGATTTCGAGAACTTTTTGATCGCCGTGAGACAAGGCGGCGCAGACCAGATCGGCTTTTTCCGCCAGCCCCACACTGTCGAGAATATCGAGGGTTTCCTGTCTGAGAAGTTTTCGCGCCGGTGTCCATACATTGAATGTCATCTTCAGATACGACATCAGCGCTACCTGAACGTTTTCAAATACCGTCATCCGGTTGAAAATATTGACCACTTGATAAGAGCGGCAGATGCCTTTCCGGCAGATATCATAGGGTGGCATTCCGGCGATGTTCTCTCCTTTGAACAAGATACGGCCCTTGTCCGGGGACACCTGTCCGGTAATCAAATGAAAAAGCGTGGTTTTCCCGGCGCCGTTCGGACCGATGACGGCAACCACTTCGCCTTTGCCTACCTCAAGATTGGCATCCGCGACCGCCATAAAACCGTCGAAGGATTTTTGAAGATGTTCAACGTTCAGCATGTTACCCTGATTCCATAATGACGCCGGTGGTCGGACTGAAGGGTGATGCACCGAAAGATGGCGCAAATTTCAATTCCTGCCCCCTGCCTCCTGTTTCCTGCCCCCTGTTTTTTGTATCATTCCCAGCACCCCGTCCGGCATGAAAAAAATCAGCAGCATCAATACGATCCCCAGTACCAGTGTCCAGTACTCCGTATAGATTCCCACAAACGTTCTGAGAATGACCATGATGGCCGCTCCGAGCATGGGGCCGAAAAACGTGAACCATCCGCCCAGAAGACACATGATCAGAATTTCGAGAGAGAGTGTCCAGAACATCAGATCCGGGAACACGGACGATTCGACCGTTACGAAAAGTGTTCCGGCAACACCGGCGAAAAAACCGGCGATGACTTCTCCGGCCAGTTGCTGCCGTCGGACATGGATGCCGATAGCCTCACATCTTTCGGGATTGTCGCGAATGGCCTGGAATGTACTTCCGAACGGTGAATGAACGATGCGGTGCATCAGATACAGAGACGCGGCTGTCATGATCAGGGTAAAATAATAGGTTCCGTAAGAAGCGGACAGAATTTTCGGCAGCGGAATGCCGTGAATGCCGTCATCGCCGCCGGTAAAGGAATACCAGCGGAAAACAATGGCCCACACCAGAGACCCTATGGATATCTGAAGCATGCCGAAATACAGTTTGGACAGTCGAACACAGATCAGGCCGATCATAAATCCGAATACCGCGGAGATCAGGGGGGCGACGACAAATCCGGTCCAGGCCGGAAGCCCGGATCTGGTGAGCATCAGTGCCAGGGAATACGCCCCGATGCCGTAAAACACCGCATGATGAAACTGATACATGCCGCCGAACCCCAGCACGAGATTCAGGCTAGTGGCCAGCAGGCCGGTCAGCAGGATCAGCGATGCCATATACACATAAAACCGGGGCAAAACCCGGGGAAGCACCAGAAACAGAAGCCCGACTCCCAATATCCAGAGCCATTGTCGTACATCGATTTTCTTCTCTGGCACAGCGATTTTCCTTCTACCAGGTTGATTTCAGCAGTCCTCTGGGACGGAACATCAGAATCGTCACCACCACGGCATAGGGGAAGACAATGGCGAACTGGGGCCATAACAGGATGCCAACAGCATCCGTCAGACCAAAAATCAATGCGCCCAGAAGTGCCCCCCAGATATTGCCGAGACCGCCGACAATGACGATCAAAAACGCCTCCATGATGATGGAATGATCCATGCCCTGTGTGATGTTCTGGGTTGGAGCGACAAGCGCACCGCCAAGACCGGCCAGGAAACATCCGATGACAAAAACAGCGGAAAATATCAGACTGACATTGATTCCGACCGCACCGACCATTTCGCGGTCCACAGCCGCGGCCCGTGCGATTTTTCCGATTTTGGTTTTCTGTGTCAATACCCAGAGTCCCAGGGCCACCAGCGGCCCGATGACCAGGAGAAAAAGATTGTAACGGGGCAGGGGAAGACCGAACATCATCAATGAACCTTGAAAAATCGGCGGGATGGAAACGGACCGAAAATCGGAACCCCAGACAATCTTAACGAGGTCTCCGAAAACCAGGGTGAATGAAAACGTGAACAGCAGGAGCATGAGATGTTCGCGGTCATAGAGGTGGCAGAACAATCCGCGCTCCATGACGAGGCTGATCAGGGCCACGCCGATGGGGGCAGTGGCCATGGCCACCCAGAAACCGGCCTTTCCCCCGACGACCGCTGCTACGGAATAGGTTAAAAATGCGCCGATCATATAAAAAGAGCCGTGCGCCAGATTGGGTATCCGCAGCACTCCCAGCACCAGGCTGAGGCCGGAGGCCACGATGAACAGAATCGTCGTTCGACTGAGGCCGACCAGAATCTGCTGCAGCAGCGCGGTCAAAGAAATTTGGGAGATGAATCCAGACATGGTATCAGTCCGTCACTGACCACGGGCTTTCTTGATTTCTTCGATCGTCGGCATGACATCTTCACCGGAAATCGTGACGATGTCCGAGGCAATCAGAAAATCATATCCCGGCGCTTTCTGGGTGATGCCCATGAACATGGGAAGCATGACCTGGTGATCATCGGGTCTTATGGTCAGTTTTCCGACCGGGCTGTCCACCGTCATGCCTTCCAGGGCGTCGATAAATTTTTCCGTGTCGATGGTGCCGGCTTTTTCATACGCCTTGGCGATAAATGCTGCCGTGATGTATCCGTACAGGGCGCCGACCTTGGGCGGTCTGCCGAAAGCCTGTTGGAATTCTTTGACGAATTCCTTGTTTTCCGGGGTGTCTGGATAGTAGAAAAAATAATTGGACGTTCCCAGAACCCCCTCTGGAGCATCCATTCCCAATGGTTGCAGGGTGGACAGTTCGGTTGCGGTATGCATGTAAAACGGCACGCGCTTGTTGAAGCCGGTGGTTTCAGCGGCCTTCAGAAAGGGAACGCAATTTTTCCCGCCGGTTGCAATGATAACAGCATCGGGTTTGGCGGAAATCATGGCTGTAATGAACGGGGTAAAATCGGATTCTCCCACTTTCCACCAGGTCTGGCCAAGAAGCTCGACGTCGGGTTTCAATTTTTTCAGATGTGCCCAGACACCGTCTGCAATGGCATGACCATATTCATAATCGTCTCCGCCGATCCAGTATTTGGTGTAAGGTTTTTTCGAAAGACCGACCGCTGCGGCTTTGCCCGCCATGGACGTATTTTCGTTCATGGAAAACACATACCGGTGTCCTTTTTCGCCGGTTATGGCATCACTTTTGGAGAAGGTTACCAACAGCGGAATTTTTTCGGTTTTGCATAAATCCGAGATGGCCAACGCTTCAGCACTGTTGATGGTTCCCATCAAGAGATTGACTTTTTCCCGCATGATCAACTCTTTGG
>CAYQKZ010000165.1:0-7729 GCA_964418135.1 uncultured Desulfobacterales bacterium | reverse complement strand
CGGCATGCAGCGGGAATCTTTCAGGCGTTTTTTACAGATGGATGGCCCGGCACATAAACGTAAAGATATCGGCTTGCAGACGGTCTTTAACTCTGTTTTTCCGATCAAGGATTTTACGGGTAGTGCCTCACTCGAGTTTGTTGATTATCGGTTTGCAGAGATTAAGCACGGTGTGGAAGAGTGCATACATCGCGGAATGAGTTATGAAATCCCTTTAAGGATTACAGTTCGGCTGGTTGTTTATGATACGGACAAGGATACTGGATCTTCCAATATTCGTGACATCAAGGAACAAGAGATTTATTTCGGAACCATTCCATTGATGACGGAAAAAGGAACGTTTATCATCAATGGGACCGAGCGGGTTGTCGTCAGCCAACTGCATCGTTCATCCGGTGTTTTTTTTGACCATGACAAGGGGAAAACCCATACCAGCGGCAAGGTGATTTATACTTCCCGCATTATCCCGGTTCGCGGTTCCTGGATCGATATGGAGATCGATCCAAAGGATATCGTTTATATCCGGATCGACCGGCGAAGAAAGTTTCCGGTAACACTTCTGTTTAAAGCTTTTGGTTATACGCCTGAAGACCTTTTGAGTTATTTTTATGAGTCCGAAAAAATTATTGTCAAGTCCAACAGATATTATAAAGTTTTTAACGAAGAATTTCTGAAAGGACATCGGGCCAGTCAGGATGTGATCGATCCCAACACTGGCGAAATTGTTGTCAAGAAAGGACGGGTGTTTACACAGCGGATACTGAAACGGATGAAGACCGATAAACTCGATGCCATTCCGATCACACTGGAAGAACTCTATGATAAGATCATTGCCACGAGTATCCTGCATCCGGACACCAATGAGGTGATTGCCAGATCGAATGAACTTGTCAGTCAGGACTTATTGAATCGTTTGAATAAAGCGGGGATTTCCGAATTTGATATTTTGTTTATCGATGGAACGACCACCAGTGATTCGATTCGAAAAACCCTGATGCTCGACAAGGTTCAGTCCAAAAAAGAAGCACTGCTTGAGATTTACCGGCGACTGAGGCCGGGTAATCCCGCTACGCCCGAAGTTGCACAAGATTTTGTGGATCATCTTTTCTTCAAGTCCGCTTTTTATGATCTTTCCGGAGTGGGCCGACTTAAAATCAATCAGAGTCTCGGAATCGATACGAATATCGATCTGCGGATTCTGCGGAAAGAAGATATTCTGCTGACCGCCAAAACCCTGATCCGATTGCGGGATACTCAGGGAGTTGTGGATGATATCGACCATCTCGGTAACCGTCGGGTCCGTGCGGTGGGTGAACTCCTTGAAAATCAGTACCGTATAGGACTGGTTCGGATGGAACGAGCCATTAAGGAGCGGATGAGTCTTCAGGAAGTCGATGCATTGATGCCGCATGATCTGGTCAATCCCAAACCTGTCTCTGCTGTGGTGAAGGAATTTTTTGGCACCAGTCAGCTCAGTCAGTTCATGGATCAAACCAATCCGCTCTCTGAAACGACGCATAAAAGACGTCTCAGCGCACTGGGGCCGGGGGGGCTTACCCGAGAGCGCGCCGGATTCGAGGTTCGTGATGTACATCCTTCACATTATGGTCGAATCTGTCCAATCGAAACACCTGAAGGCCCGAACATTGGTCTGATCGTATCTCTGAGTACTTACGCGCAGGTGAATGAATACGGTTTTATCGAAACTCCTTACCGAATCGTAACGGATGCCTCTGTTACGAGTGATGTCCGATTTCTGAGTGCTTTCGATGAAAAGTCATTGCCCATTGCTCAGGCCAACGCGCCAGTCGATAAAAACGGAAGCTTTACCGAGTCGGAAATCAATTCACGGGTAGCCGGTGAATTTACGATGGTCAAGCGTGACCAGATCGAGTTGATGGATGTTTCTCCCAATCAGTTGGTCAGTGTGTCTGCATCTCTAATCCCTTTTCTGGAAAACGATGATGCCAACCGCGCTTTGATGGGCTCCAACATGCAGCGTCAGGCAGTTCCGCTACTTGTCAGCAATGCACCGCTGGTAGGAACAGGTATTGAAGGGGTCGTTGCGAAAGATTCGGGTGTTGCCGTTGTTGCCAAAAAGGCCGGCGTCGTCGAAGATGTCGAAGCCAATCGAATTATCATTCGGCACGATATGACGCTTGCGGATGCAGACAAGCCAGTATCGATATACAATCTTTCCAAATTTATCCGTTCTAACCAGAATACATGTTTCAATCATCGGCCGATTGTCAAACGAGGGCAGATTGTCAAAGCCGGTGAAGTGATTGCCGATGGACCAGCAACAGACAGAGGTGAGCTGGCTCTTGGTAAAAATGTCACTGTGGCATTTATGCCCTGGGGCGGATACAATTTTGAAGATTCTATTTTGGTGGGTGAACGGTTGGTTCGTGAAGGCGTATATACGTCTATACACATCGAAGAATTTGAAGTGGTGTCGAGAGATACCAAGTTGGGTAAAGAGGAAATTACCCGCGATATCCCCAATGTCGGTGAAGACGCTCTCAGGAATTTGGATGAAAGCGGAATCATCATGCTCGGTGCGGAAGTTGTCCCAGGAGATATACTGGTAGGGAAAATAACGCCCAAGGGCGAAACGCAGCTCTCTCCCGAAGAAAAGTTGTTGCGGGCTATCTTCGGCGAAAAGGCTGGTGATGTCAAGGACACGTCACTGCGTGTTCCCCCGGGGATTCAGGGGATTGTGATCGATGCCAAGATATTTTCCAGAAGAGGGGTCGATAAAGACGATCGGACGCGGAACATCGAAGACAGCGAAATTGCCTATCTGGAACGGGATATGAAGGATGAAATGCTGGTCATTCGAGAGGTGGTACAGGCACGGTTATCCAGACTGTTGAAAGGACAAGTTTGTAGCACACCTCTTAAAAGAGGCAAAAAGGTGGTCATTCCCAAAGGGGTGCCGATAGATGATGAGATGATATTCGAAATTTCCGTCGATCAACTCGATGGCATCGTGTTGAACAATTTAGAAGTTTCCGAGCAGATACATCAACTCATTGAACAGTATCAGGAACAGTGTACGCAGTGTCGAAACAATTTTGAACGACAGGCTACGCGATTTGAAAAAGGTGACGATCTGGCACCTGGTGTGATTAAAATGGTAAAAGTATACGTTGCTATGAAGCGAAAGCTTTCTGTTGGCGATAAAATGGCTGGTCGACACGGTAACAAAGGCGTCGTTTCACGGATACTCCCACAGGAAGATTTGCCGTATTTTGCCGATGGCACCCCGGTTGATATGGTATTGAATCCACTGGGTGTGCCGTCACGAATGAATGTGGGTCAGGTGCTTGAAATTCATTTAGGATTTGCAGCAAAAGGATTGGGAGAACAGATCAACCGTCTGGTCGAACAGAAAAAAATCACTGATCTTCGGGACAAATTCAATAAAATCTTTTCGTCTTCCATGGCGGACGATTCCGAAATTCGTGATCAGCTTGCTCGTTTAACCGACGATGATCTGCTGAATTTTGCCGATCAGTTCAAGAACGGTGTTCCCATGGCGACACCGGTTTTTGACGGTGCCAAAGAGAGGGAGATTAAGGATTTACTAGAGGAGGCCGGACTGGATAGATCCGCTCAGAGTACACTTTATGATGGACGGACGGGTGAATCTTTTAAGGAAAAGATCACGGTCGGAACCATGTATATGCTCAAACTCCACCACCTGGTCGATGATAAGATTCATGCTAGATCCATCGGACCGTATTCATTGGTGACACAGCAGCCACTTGGCGGCAAGGCACAGTTCGGCGGGCAGCGTCTGGGGGAAATGGAAGTTTGGGCAATGGAAGCATATGGCGCCTCTCATGCGCTGCAGGAATTTTTAACGGTCAAATCCGACGATATGGCTGGAAGAACTCGAATGTATGAAAAAATAGTCAAAGGTCAAAACACACTTGAACCTGGAATTCCTGAATCATTTAAAGTTTTGACCAATGAATTGATGAGCCTGGGATTGGATATATCGCTACTTGAAGAATAAGGAGAGAATTTTTGGAAACGCTATACGATTTTTTCGCCAAACCCATGGACCCGAAGCGGTATACGGGGGTTCGCATCGCTCTGGCATCTCCGGAGCAGATTCTCAAATGGTCCCATGGCGAGATCAAGAAGCCGGAAACCATCAATTATCGAACATTCAAACCCGAGCGCGATGGGCTGTTCTGCGCTAAAATTTTCGGCCCGACAAAAGATTACGAATGTAACTGCGGTAAATATAAGCGCATGAAACACCGCGGTGTCATCTGCGAAAAATGCGGGGTCGAAGTCATTCAGTCTAAAGTTCGGCGCGAACGCATGGCACATATTGAACTGGCCTGTCCGGTGGCCCATATCTGGTTTCTCAAGAGCCTTCCCAGCAAAATCGGTAATCTGCTTGATCTGACGTTGAAAAATCTCGAGAAGGTTCTCTATTTCGACAGCTATATAGTCATTGATCCGAAAGATACGACACTTGTCCGTGGCCAGCTGCTGTCCGACGAAAAATATCGGGAAGCTCAGGAGGCATTTGGCTCGAAATTCGAAGCCGGAATTGGTGCAGAAGCCATCAAATCGTTGCTGGATGGGCTCGATCTCCAGGAAATTTATCAGTACCTCCGGATCGAAATTCGTAGCAGCAATTCCTCAGCCAAACGTCAGAAAATGGCTAAGCGGCTGAAAATTGTCGATGCTTTCAGACGATCCGGTATCGATCCCACCTGGATGATCATGGATGTCATTCCGGTCTTACCGCCGGATCTGCGTCCGCTGGTCCCGCTTGAAGGGGGTCGTTTCGCTACTTCCGACCTCAACGATCTCTATCGCCGGGTCATCAATCGAAACAACCGGTTGAAACGTCTGATCGAATTGCGGGCTCCGGATATCATCATCCGGAATGAAAAACGCATGCTTCAGGAGGCAGTGGACGTTCTGTTCGATAACGGACGACATGGAAGAGTCATTACCGGCACCAATAAACGTCCGCTGAAATCGCTTAGCGATACCCTTAAAGGAAAACAGGGCCGATTCCGACAAAATTTACTCGGCAAACGTGTGGATTATTCCGGAAGAACCGTCATTACCGTGGGTCCGAATCTTCGGCTTCATCAGTGCGGACTGCCCAAGAAGATGGCGCTCGAACTCTTCAAGCCTTTTGTTTATTACCGTCTGGAACAAAAGGGTCTTGTCCAAACCGTTAAAAGCGCCAAAAAAATGGTGGAAAGTGAAGATCCGCAAGTCTGGGATACTTTGGATGAAGTGGTGCGCGAATATCCGGTGATGTTGAACCGAGCCCCCACGCTTCACCGGCTTGGAATTCAGGCATTCGAGCCGATTCTGATCGAAGGAAAAGCAATCCAGTTGCATCCACTCGTTTGTACTGCGTTCAATGCCGATTTTGATGGCGATCAGATGGCAGTTCACATACCGCTTTCGGTTGAATCTCAGATCGAGGCCCGTATCCTCATGTTGTCGAGTAATAATATCCTCTCTCCGGCAAACGGGAGCCCCATCATTGTTCCCAGTCAGGATATCGTTCTGGGTATATACTATATGACCCGTGAGCTGGCGGGTGTCAAAGGAGAAGGGATGCTATTCTCCAGTCCGGAAGAAGTACGGTCGGCATACGATGCCGGTGTGGCTGCCCTGCATGCCGGAGTCATGGTGCGAATTCACGGCAAACGGGTGAAGACAACCGTGGGGAGAATGCTACTCTGGGAAATTATGCCCAAAGACACTGTTATGGTATTACGCCGTATCATGACCCTGACCCGTGAAGAAGCCATGCAAGTCAAGGAAGAAGTGGCTGCCGGAGCGACGTTTATGTCGCTGGTTCAAAAATATTCCCAGCATCTGGACAAAAACGACAAAGGGATGATCGGTCGGCTGAGAGGCGAGGAATTTATGAGGGTATTTCCCGCTTCCTTGAAAGAAGTGGATGCATTGTTTGCACTGAGTCCCGGCCAGACTAGTGAAATTATGAATTTTGACGATGCGTATCATATTTTTGAAGTGATCGATCGGATGCCGGAAATACCTTTTGACGTCATCAACAGCGTGATGGATAAAAAAACGCTTCGCGATCTGGTAGACTATGCTTACCGGAACCTTGGGCCAAAATCCACTGTGATTCTGGCGGATAGGATCAAGGACATCGGTTATCGGTATTCGACAGAAGCCGGTCTTTCTATTTCGATAGATGCGATGATCATTCCAGAGGCCAAAGCAAAAATATTGAAACTGGCCGAGGAAAGGGTCCGGGAAATCGAAAAGCAGTATACGGAAGG
Source organism: uncultured Desulfobacterales bacterium (assembly GCA_964418135.1). GTDB lineage: Bacteria > Desulfobacterota > Desulfobacteria > Desulfobacterales > Desulfatirhabdiaceae > RAAP-1. The sequence continues at coordinate 1,424 of CAYQKZ010000165.1, read as the reverse complement.
GCTGATCACACCAGGTGAAAAATACAACAAAGTAGTTGATATATGGGCCAAGGCTACGGATGATGTGGCCAATGAAATGATGGAATCCATGAAAAAGGAAAAAGTCGATAAGGACGGTAAATCCGTTTTTCAGGAAAGTATGAATCCGATTTACATGATGTCCGATTCGGGAGCCAGAGGCAGCAAGGATCAGATGCGACAGTTGGCGGGTATGCGCGGACTGATGGCCAAACCTTCCGGTGAAATCATCGAAACCCCGATTACGGCAAACTTCCGTGAAGGACTGTCGGTACTCCAGTACTTTATCTCGACGCATGGCGCGCGAAAAGGCTTGGCTGATACGGCGTTGAAAACCGCCAACTCCGGATATCTGACCCGACGATTGGCGGATGTAGCTCAGGATTGTGTTGTCAGCGAAGTTGACTGCGGCACGCTGCTTGGGGTTGATGTCGAGCCGTTGACAGAAGGGGGTGAGGTGATCCAGCGACTGGGAGACCGTATTTTGGGACGCGTGTCATGTGAAGATATCCTCGATCCCTATACCGATGAGGTGTTATTTACCACGGGGACTGAATTGGATGAAGTCGCTGTCAAGATCATTGAAGATGCCGGCCTGAAGAAAGTCCGAATCCGAAGCGTTCTGACATGTAAATCCGATTATGGTGTTTGTGCGAAGTGCTATGGGCGTGATCTGGCACATGGCCGAACCGTTGAAATCGGTCAGGCGGTCGGTATACTGGCAGCCCAGTCGATCGGTGAGCCGGGAACGCAGCTTACGATGCGTACCTTCCACATTGGTGGAACAGCCAGTCGACGGGTGGAACAGGCGGATATACGTGCGCGTGTGGATGGTACGGTAAAATTTCAGGATTTAATTGTCGAGACCAATTCGGAAGGTCATGAAATCGTCATGAACCGCAAAGGCGGGGAATTTGCGATTATCGGTGAAACTGGACGAAAACTGGAACAGTTTTCTGTCATATTCGGTGCGCATGTGCATGTAAAAAACGATCAGAAAATAAAAGTCGGAGAGATGCTGGCCACCTGGGACCCATTTACCACACCGATTATTTCGGAAGTCAAGGGTACGGTAAAATTCGGAGACATAACATTAAGTAAGACCATGCAGGAAAAAGTCGACCCTGTTACCCTGAAATCGAGTCGGACCATTGTCGAATCGAAGAATATCGACGAGCGACCCCGAATTTCGATCAAAGATGCGGATGGAAAGACCGCCAAGCTGTCGAGATCCAGCGGCTGGGCCCGTTATATGTTGCCAGTGGATGCCATTCTGCTGGTTGAAGAAGGAGATGAAGTCAGAGCGGGTGATGTGGTGGCAAAACTGCCGCGGGCAACGACCAAGACAAAGGATATCACGGGTGGCTTGCCGCGGGTGGCCGAACTGTTTGAAGTCCGAAAACCGA
>CAYQKZ010000164.1:0-7764 GCA_964418135.1 uncultured Desulfobacterales bacterium | reverse complement strand
ACCGGAATTCCACTTCGATTCATATAGGCCATCGGCTGCACTAGGACCACTTCCCTGCCGAGTATTTTTCCCCTGCCAACCATTGCTTCGACTGAATACATTGTCTGGGTAAAGGCGAATTCACGGGAAACAGCATCGATAAAAATAAAGCCTATGTTGTGACGGGTTCTTGAATACCTGAACCCCGGGTTTCCGAGCCCGACGATCATAAAACATTTCTGGTATTCACACTGCTTTCGGATTGTTTCGGATATGCATTCAGCCATCCATCGTCGTCCGGCAGTCTAAGCATGTTCGTTTCATTACTTACCTGATGGAGTACCGCCCTCTTCGGGTCCTCTTTCATCGGACTTGGTGCTGAGGACGGTTAAAATTGTGTAATTCTTGTCTCCCGATATTTCGACGTTCTCCGCGACCTGCAAATCTTTGACATGGATAGAATCGCCGATACCCAGATCGGTGATATCGATCTGGATGGATTCCGGAACTTCAAAAGGCAAACAGAGGACTTCGATTTCCCGCTCGATAATTTGAAGCATGCCGCCGGCTTCAATTCCTTTGGCCTTGCCTTTGACAACGACCGGAACATTGACCGTGATCTTTCGATCTTTGGAAATCTCATAAAAATCGACATGTATGAAATTTCTTGACATCGGGTGAATCTGAAGTTCTTTAATCATGGCGGTGCGGGTTCCGATGTGTCCATTCTGGATTGCCATGTTGAAAATGATCTGGCTGGAAGATGCCTTTTTCAGGGCCCGCTCTAAATCTATAGATGAAATGGAGAGCGGAACGGATTCGGACCCGGGTCCGTAAAGTATGGCGGGAATATTTCCTTCGCGCCGGAGTACCCGCGAAGGGCCATTTCCGGATTTTGTTCTTGTATTGGCAGTAATTTCAAGCAGCTCCAAAAAAAACCTCCTTTGATCCATTCTTCAAACCGCAGCGGATTGACGCGGATACGTTTATACGAACAATGATGTGACGGAATCCCCCCGGTGACTGCGAATGATGGCTTCACCCACCAACCGGGAAATACTGAGAACCTTGAATTTATCGCAGGCAGAAGCATCGCTTTTCAGAGGGATGGTATCGGTGACGATAAAGCTTTTCAATTCGGAAGCACGGATCCGCTCTACGGCCGGTCCGGATAAAACTGCATGAGAACAACAGGCATGAACTTCCCGAGCCCCCTTTTCCATAATTACGGCTGCCGCCTGGGTGACGGTGCCTGCCGTATCGACCATATCATCCAGGATGATGGCGATTTTACCGGACACATCCCCGATCAACGCCATGGCTTTGGCTTTATTGGGGGCTTCCCGGCGTTTATCCACGATAGCAAGTCCTGAATTCAGTCGTTTGGCGAATGCTCTGGCCCGTTCCACCCCGCCGGCATCCGGAGAAACCACTACCATATCTGAATCAAATTTATTTTTGATGTATTCCAGGATGACCGGAGCGGCAAAAAGATTGTCTACGGGGATACTGAAAAATCCTTGAATCTGGCCGGCATGAAGATCCATGGTGATCACGCGGTTGGCTCCGGATACGGTAATGATATCGGCCACCAACTTGGCACTGATCGGTACTCTAGGTGCCACTTTCGTATCTTGGCGGGCATAGCCGAAATAGGGGAGGACGGCCGTGATTCTTCGGGCAGACGATCGCTTGAAGGCATCGATCATTAACAGGAGTTCAACCAGATGATCGTTCACCGGTGAACTGGTTGATTGAATCACAAAAATATCTTTCGACCTGACATTCTCATCGATTTCAATCTGAAGCTCTCCATCGCTGAATGTTTTGACCTTGGCTCCGCCGAGGGGCAACTCCAGAAAGCTGCAAATTTTCTGTGCCAGATCAGGATTCGAGTTTCCTGAAAAAATCGAAAGCCCGTTTGTCGCAAACCAACTCATTGAATCATCCTGTGTTGTTCCGATAAGGGATTGCTGTGCAATCGGTCGTGAACCGTATTGGCTCATAAATCATACAGCGATTCTCGATATCTCAAAAATTGGCTGGGGCGGGAGGATTCGAACCTCCGAATGCAGGAACCAAAATCCTGTGTCTTGCCGCTTGACGACGCCCCAGTATATACAGCTTTCACGATAAAGACTTCGGGTTCGTTATCCGGTCGGGAATGTGCGAGAAAAGTACTGTTCCTCTCTGCTGCCTTCCCAAGACCATTATCTTGAGAGCTATACTGCAGACGGGCATAATCTTAACTTTTGAACCCCCACCCCAACCCTCCCCCGCTGGGAGAGGGAGCATAAGGAAAGTAGGGATTATGCCCTTTCGCAGTATATACAAAGCCCGATCGACTAAACCAGGAGCTGTGTATACATACATGACCAGCTCTGGTTGGCGATCAGGGCTTCATATGCATTCCTTGCCTGATCTGAATTCACAAAAACACCAAACACCGACGGACCGCTTCCCGACATCAGCGACCCTATTGCCCCATGGTTTATCAGGGTTTTCTTGATATCCGATATTTCCGGAAACCAGGGAACCGTAACCGACTCAAGGTCGTTACACAGATGGTGAGCCGGATTGAACCCTTCATTTAAAGGCAATCTATTAAGCTTTTGTTCACAATTTGTCAATCCCAAATTCAGGTTATTATAGACATCGGCCGTACGGACACGTATCTTTGGATGAATTATAACAATCGGATAGGGATGAATTCCTTTGAAAAATGCAAGTTTCTCCCCGACTCCGGTTGCCAGAGCCGGTTTGCAAGAGATAAAAAAAGGCACATCCGCCCCAAGTGTCAGAGCCAGCGTCGCCAGTTCCTGGCTTGAAAAAGGATATCCATAATGACCGTTCAGGGCCAGAAGTACGGTAGCTGCATTGCTGCTGCCGCCTCCCAGACCTGCGGCTACAGGAATGTTTTTTTCGATATCGATTCCAAGGCCTCCGGCACGACCTATTGCACTAAAAAAACAGGCAGCCGCACGCCAGGCAATATTGGTATCATCATCCGGAACATCCGGATGCGAACAGGATACATGAATCCAAGATGCCTGAAAATCAAACGTCAGGATGTCATATAAGGCGATTCCGCACATCAGTGAGCGAATATCATGGTAGCCGTTCGGCCGTTTTCCGGTAATGCAGAGAAATAGATTGATCTTGGCCGGCGATTTGATTTTCATGGCAAGCTTCCAAATAACTGTTGACAAGGTTTGTCGATTATAGATAAAGTCTTTTCAAAAATAAAGGATGAAATCGGTAATTCTCATGACTCACCATATATCGTCATACCCCATTCACCGTATTCAACGCTGGTGGCGCTGGCAGGCTAAATAACGGGCGCCGGCGAACATATCGCGGAAATAGATATAATTTGAAGGATCGTGGGCAGCCCTAAGCCCATGATCCTTTTTTATTTTATAAGGGGATCGTGGAAAATAATTCACGGTTCCCTTTTTTATTTGTATTGAGGAGGCGTTATGATTCTTCAGCAGTTCCCCACAGAAGATGAATTCAATCGATTGGCAAAAGATTTTAACGTCATTCCCCTGTGCATCGAAATTCTGGCGGATACGGAAACCCCGGTATCTCTCCTGAAGAAATGTCTCGATAAACCGGGCCCCGTTTTTCTTTTCGAAAGCGTTGAAGGCGGAGAGAGATGGGGACGATACAGCTTCCTGGGTTTTTCTGCACGTTCTCATATTTCGGTATTTTCCGATCGGGTGGACATTCACGACGTTGTGCATGGCGGCCAGTCTGTGGCACACCATGGGAATCCGCTGAAAATCCTCAAGCAGATCATGGCAGAATATCGGCCGGCAAATTATCCCGGTCTTCCCCGATTCTGGGGCGGTCTGGTAGTATATTTCTCCTATGAAATGGTATCTTTTTTTGAAAAAACCCCGAATCGTCTGCCAGAAACCACTCCTTTGGCACAATTGATGATTCCGGATCAGTTGATGGTGTTCGACAACATCCGGCATACGCTGCTGGCGATTGCGATCTCCTTTCCGGACGCCGATTCCGATTCCTCCAAACATTATCGAAAAGCGGTCGATTCACTTCAATCCATCGTTGGACTGGTCGAATCCCGGATGCCCGAAGCCCGGTCACCGGTGTTACGGCCCGCCTCCCGGTTGCAGCCGTCCTGCCCGGACGAGACGTATCGCCGGCAGGTTCAGCAGGTCAAATCCCATATTCATGCCGGTGATATCATTCAGGCCGTCCTGTCTCAGAAATTCGTCTGCAGTACACCTCCGGATCTCTGGATGCTCTATCGGGCACAGCGATTCATCAACCCGTCTCCGTATTTGTTTTTTCTCCGCATGAACGACCAGGCCCTGATCGGATCGTCTCCAGAAACCATGGTGCGCCTTGAAAACGGTATCGCCACCCTGCGTCCCATTGCCGGCACCCGACCCCGTGGAAAAACCGAACAGGAAGACCGGACTCTGGCAAACGAGCTTCTGGGAGACGAAAAAGAGCGTGCCGAACATCTCATGCTGGTGGATCTCGGTCGCAACGATCTGGGCCGGGTTGCGGAAACCGGATCGGTTCAGGTAACGGATCTGATGGTGGTGGAGCGCTATTCCCATGTCATGCATCTGGTATCCAACATCACCAGCGACCTGAAGACCGGACTGGATGCGTGGGACTTGCTCCGGGCCACGTTTCCAGCCGGCACCCTGAGCGGCGCCCCCAAGGTGCGGGCCATGGAAATTATCGACACACACGAACAAGAGCCCCGCGGCCCTTACGGCGGTGCAGTCGGCTATATTTCGTTCGGCGGAAACATGGATATGGCATTACCATTCGCACCGCGTGCATCGAAAACGGTCAACTGACCGTTCGGGCCGGTGCCGGCATCGTGGCGGATTCAGACCCCGAACGCGAACGCATCGAAACCGTCAACAAGGCCAAAGCCATTGAAAAAGCGCTGCAATTGATCGGTGACCGGTGATTCCTTCATGATGGCATACGCATCGATATAAATCTCTTTCATTCAATTTTTCTGGAGAAACGCCATGATAGTAATGATAGACAATTATGACTCGTTCACCTACAATCTCATGCAATATTTTGAACAAATCGGCACATCCGTCCGGGTCGTCCGAAACGATGCCGCCACGGTCGAAGAGATTGCTTCCTGGAATCCGGCAGGCATCGTAATTTCCCCAGGCCCCGGCCGGCCGGATTCTGCCGGCATCTCGATAGCCGTAATCCAGTGGTTTTCCGGTATCATTCCGATATTGGGGGTTTGCCTGGGCCACCAGGCCATTGGCACTGTTTTTGGGGGCAAGGTTGTTTCCGCCAAAAAACTGATGCACGGCAAGACATCCGCCATCCATGCAGACGGAAAAACCATTTATGCAGGCATCAAACAGCCGTTTCAGGCCATGCGCTACCATTCCCTGGCCGTTTCCAGAGAGAATCTGCCGGACTGCCTGGAAATCAGTTCGGAATCCGAGGACGGCGAAATCATGGGACTCCGGCACAAAGACCACCCGACCGAGGGCATTCAGTTTCACCCGGAATCCATCATGACCCCAGTCGGCAAACGGCTGCTCAAGAACTTTTTGAAAATCACCGGTACGATCCATTAACACATATTCTCGTTAACCGATCATGAATCATTCCAACTGACAAAGGAAAATACGTTATGTTTAAAGAATCGTTGAACAAGATCATCCATCGCATCAATCTAAGTGAATCCGAAATGGCGGAAATGATGACCGAGATTTTTTCCGGAGAGATCACTGATTCGCAAATCGGCGCATTCATGGCCGCTCTGGCTACCAAAGGCGAAACATTCGAGGAGCTGGCCGGCGCCGCCCGGATCATGCGCCGAAAAGCCATTCGGGTTCAGACATCGGCCGAAACCGTTGTGGATGTGGTCGGCACGGGCGGAGACGGGGCTCACACCTTCAACATCTCCACGACAACCGCCTTTGTCGTTGCCGGCTGCGGGGTCACGGTCGCCAAACACGGAAATCGGTCGGTGTCGAGCAAATGCGGCAGCGCGGATTTGCTGGAAGCCCTGGGGGTCAACCTGAACTGCGAACCGGAATTGGTCGAAGAAGCCATTCGGGAAATCGGCATCGGGTTCTTGTTTGCGCCCCTGTATCACAGCGCCATGCGATTTGCGGCCAGGGCCCGAAAAGAAATCGGTCTTCGCAGCATTTTCAATATGCTGGGACCGCTCACCAATCCGGCAGGCGCCAATTGCCAACTGCTGGGCGTCTATGCGCCGGAGCTGACGGAGATGTTCGCTCAGGCCCTGCGGCTTCTTGGCGCCAAATGCGCTTATGTAGTGCATGGCCATGACGGCCTGGATGAAATATCCGTCTGCTCGGCAACCCGGATTTCAGAGCTTCGGGATGGGTTGATCCGCACCTACGACATCCAGCCGGAGCAGTTTTTCGGACAATGCACCTCCCCCGATGCGCTAACCGGCGGCGATCCCGCAGCCAATGCCGTGATCACCCGAAACATTCTGAATGGCGAAAAAGGCCCCCGCCGCAATGTCGTCCTGATCAATGCCGCTGCCGCACTGGTGGTGGCCGGAAAAGCCGGACGGATCGATGAAGGCATCCATCTGGCCGCTCAGGCCATCGACAGCGGCGCGGCTGCAGCCAAACTGGACAGTCTGATCCGATTTACGACAGCATAACGGCCGGGGATAAACGAATTTATGACACGTCATATTTTAGATGCCATCGTCGCCCAGAAACACCGGGAAATTGCCGCACTGCTTGAAAAAACGCCGGAAAATACACTGCAGGAGCTGGCATGCCGGCCCCGAGAGTACCGGCCGTTTTTTGAAAGGCTCCGGCAGCCGGGACCACCCGGTGTCAACATCATTGCAGAAATCAAGCGGGCATCACCATCCAAGGGCCTGCTCTGCCCCGATCTGGACCCCGCGGCCCTGGCCAAAAGCTATGAATCCGGCGGCGCAGCCTGTCTATCGGTATTGACCGACAGACAGTTCTTTCAGGGAAGCCCCGATGATTTGACAGCGGCCCGTGCCGCCACCCGACTTCCCGTCCTGCGAAAGGACTTTCTGATCGCCGCCAGCCAGCTCTATGAATCCTGCATCCTCGGAGCGGATGCCGTGCTGCTGATCGCCCGCATCCTCTCCGCCGATCAACTGAGCGAACTGCTGAATCTCAGCCATTCGCTCGGCATGGATGCCCTGGTTGAAGTGCATTCGGAACCGGATGTGGAAGCCGCCATCCGTGCCGGCGCAAAACTGATCGGTATCAACAACCGAAATTTACAGACGTTTCATACGGATATCGGCACATCCGCGCAACTGGTTTCCCGGCTTGCACCCGATCAGATTCCGGTTGCCGCCAGCGGCATTCAAGACCGTCCGGACATCGAGCGATTGTTAACTGCCGGCATTTTCAATTTTCTGATCGGTGAAAGCCTGGTTCGATCCAAAGACCCGGCTGCCGCCCTGGAAATGTTGATAAGACCGAAATTTGCAACTTCTCAATAAGTTCGGGTAAGTCATCTTTTTCATTAAGAAAGAAGAGATTTTTGAAGCTGGCCTTGCGGTTTCCGGGGTACTGGTTCAGTAGAAGCGGAGACCAGCAGATCCAGATAAACATAAAGAACCTGATTGGTGATGCCCAGCGCCACTACGGTACTGTACGAGAACTTCACTGGCCGGATGGAAGACAGTAGTTTTAATGAATCATGGTAGATTATTTTTTTGAGTTGCCTTATCAGATTTCAATTCCCAATTCCCGCAACATCGCTGCAAGCCTTTCTTTTTCTCGG
>CAYQKZ010000163.1:0-7838 GCA_964418135.1 uncultured Desulfobacterales bacterium | reverse complement strand
GCGGCCATCCTGAACGGCAAGTGGACGAGGCTGACCATCACCGGTATCGCCCTGTCTCCGGAATTCGTGTTTCTGATGCGTCCAGATGCCATCAGCCCGGATTTCAAGCGCTACGGGGTGATCTGGATGGCCCGAAAGGCGCTGGGCACGGCATACGACATGGACGGAGCGTTCAACGACGTGGTGCTGTCTCTCTATCCGAACGCCGTTTTGAGCGATGTCGTGGAAGCACTGGATCGGATCGTGGCCCCATACGGCGGGTTTGGCGCCCACGGCAGAAAGGATCAGCTTTCCCATCGCATGCTGAACGAGGAATTCCGGCAGTTGCAGCGCAGTTCGGAGATATTCCCAACAATTTTCATCTGTGTGGCGGCCTTTCTGCTGAATGTCGTGATGAGCCGGACCATCCACACGCAGCGGGAACAGATCGCGGCCCTGAAGGCATTCGGTTACGACAATCTGGATATCGGAATTCATTACAGCAAACTGGTCTTCCTGATCGTTTCGATCGGGCTGGTCATCGGCATTGGCGGCGGCATCTGGTTCGCCCGGCTGCTGGGCAATATCTATATGGAAATTTACCGGTTTCCGGAACTGATCTTCGACTTGCACGGCCGTGTCATCCTGGCCGCTGTCCTGATTACGGTGTTATCGGCACTGGCCGGCACCCTGCACTCGCTGTGGCGGGCGGCAAAACTACCGCCGGCCGAGGCCATGCGTCCCGAACCCCCGGCCCGGTACCGAATGTCTCTGATCGAAAGAACCGGCTTCTTTCGCCGGATGACCCAGCCGACCCGGATCATCGTGCGGAACATCGAACGCAAACCCATCCGCACCCTGCTGTCGATTCTGGGAATTGCCGTGGCCGGTGCCACAATGGTTTCAAGCGGCTTTTTCAAGGACTCGGTAGCCTTCATGGTGAATCTTCAGTTCGTGATGTCCCGGAAAGAAGACGTCTCCATTGTGTTCACCGAACCGACATCCCGCCGGGCCATATTCGAACTGAAAGCACTTGCCGGCATCGTTGATGCGGAACCCGTCCGCAAGGTTCCCGCCAAATTCCGTCACGGCCATCGCAGCTATCAGACGGTGATCAGCGGCATCGAACCGGACAGCAAGCTGCATCAACTGCTCGATGTCGATATGAAGCGCGTGATTCTGCCCCCTTCCGGCATTGTGCTGACGGATTATCTGGGAAAAATTCTCGATGTCCAGACCGGCGATATCCTGACGATCGAGGTGCTGGAAGGATCTAAAGCTGTGAGGCAGGTGCCGGTAGCCGCTCTGGTCAAACAGTATCTGGGAGTAACGGGATATATGGATATCGACGCACTCAACCGGCTGATGCGGGAAGGCGGTGCCATTACCGGCGCGTATCTGACGATGGATTCCCGGTTCCGGGAGCGGCTGTTCAAGCGATTCATCCAGATGCCGCGGGTAACGGGGACCGTTGTCCGAATCAACGACATCCACAATTTTCATGATATCCAGGCCAAGGCCCTGCTGTTTTTCACCTATATCGCCACGATCATGGCCTGTTTCATTTCTTTCGGGGTGGTTTACAACAGCGCACGCGTGGCCCTTTCCGAACGCAGCCGGGAGCTGTCCAGCCTCCGGGTGCTGGGCTATACGCGGGGTGAAATTTCCTACATTCTCTTAGGCGAACTGGGGCTGGTAACCCTGGCCGCCATTCCGCTCGGATTCGTGATCGGGTACTGGCTCTGCGTCTATATCGCCAATTCTCTGGCATCCGATCTGTTCCGGGTGCCGATCGTGATCGAAATCAAGACGTTTGCCATGGCCGCTGCTGTGGTTCTGGCCTCGGCCGCCATTTCCGGGTTTATCGTCCGCCGCAAGCTGGATCATCTGGATCTGGTGGAAGTTCTCAAAACCCGTGAATGAGGTGATTTTCAACAATCTTCCAGGTCATGATATACTGCAAGCGGAAACAGTCTGCGTTTATTGAACCCCCACCCCGGCCCTCCCCCGCTGGGGGTAGGAGCTATGGATAATTGATAATGTGGAGTAATGGATGGAAATTGCCAAACGCAGAACCATGTCGGTCAGTGCCCTGATCCTCGTCGTGATTCTGGCAACGGTTTACGGTCTGCTGCCCAGAGCCATAGAAGTCGATCTGGCGAATGTCCGGCGGGGATCGTTTCAGGTGACGATCGAAGAAGAAGCCAGGTCTCGTCTGAAAGAGCGATATGTGGTATCCGCGCCGACATCCGGAGTGATGCAGCGGATCAACGCCAAAGTGGGGGATCCGGTTCAGAAAGGGCAGACGGTTGTCATCCTGGAGCCGGTGTGGTCACAGGCGTTGGATCCCCGTCGCCGGGCCGAAGCCGAAGCTGGCGTGTCGGCCGCCGAATCTGCGCTGAAAGCGGCACAGGAAAAAGAACGGGCTGCAGCCGCGGATGCCGATTACCTGGAAAAGAAGCTGGAACGGATAACGAATCTGCATGCCGACGGCTATGTGGCCAGGGATCAGTTCGATCAAGCCGAAGCCGAAGTCAAAAAGGCAAAGGCTTTCCGGCTGTCCGCCGAAGCGGCAGTGGCAGTTTCCCGCTCTGAACGGGATCGGGCCCGGACTGCCCTGCAAAACTTCACTTTTAGGAAACCGACCGAAGTCAGGCATACGATTTATGTGCCGTCACCCATCACCGGCATCATATTCAAAATCCATCGGGAAAGCGAGGGTACCGTCAATACCGGAGAACCCCTGATGGATGTAGGCGATACGGCTGATCTGGAAATTCTGGCGGAAGTGCTGTCTCCGGATGCCGTCAAAATCAAAAAAGGAACACCGGTTCTGTTCAAACGATGGGGTGGCGATCCGCCGCTTTCCGGTGTCGTGCGGGTGGTGGAGCCTGCCGGGTTTACCAAGATATCCAGCCTCGGCGTGGAGGAACAGCGGACGTTGGTGCTTGCAGACATCCTGTCACCGCAGGATATTTGGCGAACGCTGGGCGATGGCTACCGTCTGGAAGCCCATTTCATCATTATGGAAGTGACGGATGTGCTTCAGGTTCCCAACAGCGCACTTTTTCGGTCGGAAAATGACTGGGCCGTGTTCGTGAACGATGATGGAAAAGCGCGGAAACGTCTGGTGGAAATCGGCCAACGGAATGGATTTACGGCGGAGATACACTCCGGAATCCGGGAAAATGAAAAAGTGATCGTCCATCCGGATGAAGCCGTTAGCGACGAAACCCGCATCAAGTCTCGAAAATAATTGAAAATTATTTGATTACCACGAACAACGCAATTGTTATCGATTATATTTAATGAATTCTATTTACTTTTTTTCGATAATTTTCTATCGTTTTTTCTTTAATATTTCGGAAGGTGAAAACTGTAAAATAATAAGGAACAAAGTGTCCGTAACCCTTATAGTATATGGTGCGTTCAGACTATTACGACTTGAAGTATTGTAAATAATGAGTTATTTGCAGTTGTAAGACATAATTTTCAACCGGCATTGAAACTTTATTAATTTGATTCCCTAAGGAGATATCTGCATGAGAAACATGAAATTGCGCACCAAATTGATTGGCGCTTTTTTGATCGTTGCCATGATTTCAGCCCTCATCGGCGGTGTGGGGTACTGGTCTATCAATATGGCGGCCAATGCCCAACATATCGTGGCAAGCGTTTTTCTACCGGGCATTCACGGACTGGGTCTGATCAACGAAGGTCAAACCGCCATCGCCCTGGCGGAAAGAACGCTCTGTTTTGAACAAGACCCGGAGATTGTCAAACGCCAATATGTCAATCTGGAGTCTGCATGGAAGCGCATCGATGAAGGGTGGAAGATTTATGAACCGCTGCCTCAGACGCCGAATGAAGCCATTGCCTGGAATAAACTGGTTCAGGAATGGGGGGTATGGAAAAAATCTCACCAGGAAATCCTTTCACTGGTTCAAAAAGGAGACTTCGAACCCGCCCGCGCCTCGAATTTCGGCAAAACCCGGGATCTCTTTCAGAAAAACGCCAAACTGATCGACGAAATCATCGATATCAACATCAAAAACACCAAAGAATCGGATACGATTTTCGACAAAACAGCCGAAACTGTCGAAGTGGTTTTCCTGGCAATGATCGTTGTCGGCATCACGGTTTCAATTTGTCTGGGAGTGTTTCTATCGCTTTCCATCACCCGTTCACTCAATCGCGTCATCAACGGTCTGTCGGAGGCATCGGAGCAGGTTTCTTCGGCTGCCGCTCAGGTCTCATCCGCAGCCCAGTCCTTGGCCGAAGGCGCATCTCAGCAGGCGGCATCAGTGGAAGAGACGTCCGCATCCCTGGAAGAAATGTCGTCCATGACCCGACAGAACGCCAACAACTCCGGCCAGGCAGATTCCCTCATGAAGCAGGCCAACATCGTGGTCAACAAGGCCAATGCAGCCATGGATCATCTGACCACATCCATGCAGGAAATCTCCAAAGCCAGCGAAGAAACATCCAAAATCATCAAAACCATCGATGAAATCGCCTTCCAGACCAACCTGCTGGCCCTGAACGCCGCCGTAGAAGCCGCCCGAGCCGGGGAAGCCGGCGCCGGATTTGCCGTTGTGGCCGATGAGGTCCGGAATCTGGCCATGCGCGCTGCGGATGCCGCCAAAAACACCGCGGCATTGATAGAAGGCACTGTCACGAAAATTACGGATGGAACCCTTCTGGTCAAGTCCACCAACGATGCTTTCAGAGAAGTGGCCGGCAACTCCGCTAAAGTCGGCGAACTGATCGGAGAAATCGCCGCTGCGTCCCAGGAACAAGCTCAAGGAATCGAGCAGGTCAATATATCGGTATCGGAAATGGATAAGGTCACGCAGCAGAATGCCGCCACTGCCGAAGAATCGGCGGCATCTTCCGAACAAATGAATGCGCAGGCCGAAGAAATGAAAAATTTTGTGGCTGAGCTGGCAACCATGATCAGTGGAATCGAAGCGGCCCCCTCCCCCATGCCTCGAACACCCCGCCGCATGAAACCGGCCGGGCAGTATCGTCAGACACCCCGCAAAGCACTGACTGCCACCGGAAAATCCGCCGGTAGAAAAGCCCTGACACATCATCGGTCCAAAGAAGTGAATCCAAACGATATCATCCCCATGGATGAAGATGATTTCAAAGATTTTTAACCGCCACCGTGATATCATATGAAGATGAAACAGTCACCGACCATGATCATTTCCGCATTGAACAAGTGGAACAACCGGACCGACGACCCATCGCCGTCGTCATGGCGGAACCGCCTGCAGGGCGCCAACCAAATACTGCATGAAATGGCCGCAAGTACGGAAGGTGAATTCATCCAGCTTGGAGAAAAGCTTCAGGATTTTTATTTTCGAACCAAAGGCTTGTCCGACCTGTCCTCCCAGGTGGCCACATGTTTGTCCGGCGATGAAATGCAGCAGAACATGGACGGGCTTCAGACCGTTTTCGATCAGGTCCATGAGCAGGACAATCTGACCGGAAAAGGCATATCCGTCCTTTCCTCCCTGTTGCACCAGTTCGAAACCATCAGCGGCCGTCTCGTCCGATTCGATCAGACCATCCGCAATCTGCATGTTCTGTGCAATTTCATTAAAATTGAAAGTGCCCGGCTGGGCAATCAGGACACCGGATTTACGACCCTGGGAGAGGAAGTTCGAAAGCTTGCCGGCGATATCACGGTAAAATCGGCTGAACTCAGTACCCATTCGCGAAATCTGGCGGATATGATCCATCAGGGATTGCAGCGGATGATGGATTTTGAAAAAAAACAACAGGGCCATGCCCGTTTGATCCTGGATCAGGCGGTTCATCATCGGACGGACATGACCCGGCACCATCAAAATTCATCCAAAACCCTGGGAGAGATATCCACCCGCTGGAAACGCATTTCACAAAACATCGGTGAAGTGGTCGCCTCCATGCAGTTTCACGATATCACCCGCCAGCGGCTGGAACATGTCCGCGATGCGCTTCAGGATGTGGGGGAAACGATCGCTCCGCCGGTGCAGGCTGAACCCGATAAAAGCCCGTTCAAGCTTCGACATCTTTTCAGTAATCGGATCGTCCATAGCTCGGAATTTCTTTCCAGGCTGGCCGAAGCCATCGTTCCTTGCAAGGTGCAAACCGTTCAGTTGATAGATGCAGACACAGATATGCTGTCCGCCGTCGGCCGGATTATCGACAACCTGAAGCGGATCGCTTCCGAAATAACCATCATGGCCGGAGAGATGAAAAACCTGGCCGGCGGTGGAACCAGCCGGAAGGAAGAATCGTTTCTGTCGGAACTGGAAAAAAAATTATCTTCCTTAGCCGATGCCTTGGCCAGTTATGGAGAGATGAACCGGGAATGGTCCGCTTCCATGGAAGTGATCACCACCAGCGCACAGGATATGACCGTGTTTATCCGCGATATCAATAAAATTGGAATTCAAATGCGGATGATATCCCTGAACGCCAGCATTCATGCGGCCCATCTTGGCCTGGAAGGAGCGGCTCTGGGGATTTTGGCCGAATCGATCAGCCGGTTATCGAACGAAACGAGTCTAGAAATCGAAGCGATTTCCGACGGCTTGAAAGCCGTCATGGCGGAAGCCGGGGCCTTCGATTTCCATCGGACGGAACAACCGGAAGAACGTCTACCGGCCCATCGTTCCCACCGGACCGAACAGCACGGGTTGTCGGCACAGATCGAAAAAATGATCGTTCCCCTTCATCAGATGGATCAGCATGTTTCCGATCTTCTAACCCGCATCGATCATGATGCCGAAGCTCTGACCCGGAACATCGATTTGACGATCCATGGCATTACGGTTCACAAAAAAATCAGTACGGAAATCCGAAAAGTCATCACCGAGCTGGAATCCATGATCGAAAAAATGCGCACCCTCTGCCCGGCTTCTTCCGAGGCTCCCGCTGGCAAAGAAATGGCGGACATGGCCGAACGGTATACCATGGAAAGAGAGCGCGAAATTCATCATTCCATTGCCGGAACCGCTGCCGTTGTTACGGCAGCCGCAGCCATCACCGCAGCCCCTGAAATGACGATGCCGGACCATACGCCGGAAGCCGTTACAGATGATTTCGAATTATTCGATGATATTCTGTTTGCCGATGCACCTGTACCGAAGACCGAACCGCGTGATGAACAGGGAGATCATCCTGAACCGGAAGTTCAGGGATTTCTGACTGAAATCGAATCATCTCAAGCCCTTTTGGATGCAGAACCCCGGGAACCAGAGCCGGAAGCCGACACCGGTGAGGACCTCGGAGACAACGTCGAGTTATTTTAACGAGGTAAGACAATGAACCCTTTTGAAATTATAGAATCTTCCGATCGCACCCAGTTGCGGGTCCGTGGAGATATCTCCGTTCAGAATGCGCAGACCTGCCTGGAAGTCCTACGAGATTTTCAGCGCAGAGGCACGTATCTTCAACTGGATCTGGATGGCGTGACTTCTGCCGATATTTCTTTTCTGCAGTTGATCTGCTCGCTTCACCGCACCTGCCTGAAATCAGGTCAGAACCTGACGATAACGGGAAACATGCCGGACGCTTTCAAAACGATTCTGGAAACATCCGGATTCCGAAGATTGAAAGCCTGCACACAAGGCGGAAACAACCCCTGCCTGTGGTCATGGAGGGATGCATCATGAGCAAAGTGATTATGACCGTTGATGACTCCGCCAGCATCCGGCAGATGGTCAGTTTCACCCTGAAGGATGCGGGATATGAGGTGGTTGAAGCCGTGGACGGCCAGGATGCTTTGAGTAAGGTCAGCGGTCAGGCATTGAACATGGTCATTACCGACCTGAACATGCCGAATATGGACGGTATCGGCCTGA
>CAYQKZ010000162.1:0-7845 GCA_964418135.1 uncultured Desulfobacterales bacterium | reverse complement strand
GTAAACAGCGTTACCAAAACCCCTTTCCAGCCCAGAAAGGCGCCGATCATGGCCAGCAGCTTGATATCTCCGCCGCCCATGCCTTCTTTGTGGGTAATGTGTTCATACGTCCAGGCCACGGCGAACAGGGTTCCGCCGCCCAGCAGCAGACCGATCACGGAGGCTTTGAATGTCATGTCCGGCAGAAAACAGGCGGCAAGAACTCCGACCGGAATGCCGGGAAGGGTGATGATATCCGGAATGATATAATGGTCGATATCGATAAAGGTGATCACCACCAGAACGGATATCAATATATAATAAATCAGTGATTCCAGCGTCATTCCCCATCGAAGGTATGCGCCGAGCGCAAACAGTCCGCTCAGCATTTCAACCAAAGGGTACCGCGGCGAAAAAGAGGTCCGGCAGCTGCGGCATCGGCCCCTCAGCAGCAGGTAACTGACCACGGGAATATTGTCGTAAAAACGAATCGGCTCGTTGCAGGCCATACAGGTGGACCCCGGCCATACAATGGATCGGGATTCCGGAATCCGGTAGATGCACACGTTCAAAAAACTGCCGATACAAAGCCCTATCATAAACACAATCGTTTCCACTTTGTGTCCTTTGCGCTGTTGCGGTGAATCCCGATACATTCTCCGATCGTTGCCGGAAATGAACTTGACATTGCTGTCATCATAATGGATAGATCGAACTTATTCAATTTTATATTTCATAGGATCTTATGGAAGTCATCTGGGGACATCCGCTGATAAAGATCGTGCTTGTGATGATCGGCGGCAGTTTGGGCGCGGTCAGCCGTTACGGGATATCCATGCTTTCGGCACGTCTGCTGGGTGCCGGTTTTCCCTGGGGAACGCTGATCGTCAATCTCTGCGGATGTTTTCTGATCGGGATATCCTTTGCCCTGGCAGACCGCAGTCCGGTGATGAACCCATCTGTCCGACTGTTTTTCGTCACCGGTTTTCTGGGGGCTCTCACCACGTTTTCCACATTCGGCTATGAAACATTCAGCGCTGTTGAAGGTGGAAATCATTGGCTGGCCATAGCCAACATGCTGGTGAACAATGCGGCAGGCCTGGTTCTGGTATTTCTGGGTTTCCGGCTGGCCAGTTAGGGAGATTATCCATGACCGCATACAAGATCATCGAGATATTTTCGAGCGAATCCATCCGCTGGAAGGGAAAGTCCCTGTCCGATGCCGTCATCGACCATGTCAAAGGTGAAAAGATCGCCGCCCGCTGTATGGTAACCCGTGCCATGGAAGGCTGTTTCGAAAACGGAGATATGGCCTCCGCCAAACTGGAAATCCTGTCGCTGAACATGCCGATCCGGATCACGATCGTTCTTCCTGCTGCACAGGCGGAGAGACTGCTACCGCCAATCACGGAAATGGTCGGGGACGGCATTGTCGGTGTCCAGGAGATTCAGGTGGTGTCCCATAAAACACAGCGGCATCTCATACCCAGACATATCCGGGTCAAGGATGTCATGACCACGCCGGCCTGCTCCGTGTCCGTAAAGACACCGGTCGATCGTGTGATCGATATCCTCCTGACTTCCCATTTTACCGGCGTTCCCGTAGTGGACGACACCAACCGCCCCCAGGGAATCATTTCTCAGGGAGATCTGATCTACCGGGCCAGGATGCCACTTCGTCTGGGCATTCTATCATCGACCGATCCGGAGAGAGTGAAAGGTGTGATGCAGTTTTTATCGCAGATGTCCGCGGAAAAAATCATGACCCGCCCGGCCGTCTGCATCCGTGAAGACAGATGGCTGACCGATGCTGTGGAGATGATGCTCAAAAAGTCGCTCAAACGCCTTCCGGTGATCGATGCCGGCGGAGTACTTTCCGGAATTCTGTCCCGACAGGATATCTTTCACACCATTTCCCAGGAGCAGCCGGATTGGCAAGCTTTCAATCGGCAGAATATTCAGGTGGATAATCTGTTCCGCATCTCGGACATCATGCGGCGGGACACCCACACGGTGTTACCGGAAACACCGGTCATGGACATCATTCATATCATCGACAGCAGCGATATCCAGCGGGTTGCCGTGGTGGATGCGGTCGGGCGTTTTCTGGGTCTGATTTCCGACAGAGATCTGTTCAGCGCCTTTTCCACACAGACGGATGGACTCTGGGAGCTGTTTCTCCGCAATCTGCCATTGAAGGAGAAACGCAGGAAAGCCGAGATGGTACATCCGGACATTGTCAACAAAACCGCACGGGATGTGATGAATTCATCCTGTATGACGGTTCTGGAAAATGCATCCATCGATGAGGCCATCAGCATCATTGTTTCCCTGGGCGTCAAACGGTTGCCGGTTTTGGATATCGAAGGAAAATTCAAAGGTCTGATCAATCGGGATTCACTGCTGCGAACCGGAAGCAAATGAAATCCCTGTTGACTTTACAGGGTACGTTCGTTACAAATCCTTAGAAATCAACATATCACTGCGAAATATAAAAAATATGGAACGTATAGCTTCGCTTGTCCGTCAAACACTCGAAACCGATATCCGGCTGACGCTGAATCTGGATGGCACCGGCACACGGGATATTTCAACAGGTATCGGTTTTTTCGATCATATGCTCACCCTGTTTGCAGCGCACGGTTTTTTCGATCTCTCGGTTCAGGCAGCCGGTGATCTTCATGTCGATCTGCATCATACGGTGGAAGACGTCGGCCTGGTACTCGGGGATGCGTTCGATACTGCACTGGGAGACCGCAAGGGCATTCAGCGGTACGGCCATGCCGTGGTGCCGATGGATGAAACATTGACGGATGTCACTGTCGATCTGTCCCGCAGACCCTATCTGGTCTATCATACACCCCAATCATTTCCGGCATCCGACGATCGTTTCGATATCGGGCTCTGCAAAGAATTCTTTCGGGCCTTTGCCGTACGTGCGGGAATGAATCTGCACATCCATGTCCGGTACGGCGAAAATCAACATCACATTCTGGAATCCATGTTCAAAGCGGCCGGACGCGCCCTGGACAGTGCGGTTCGTCCAGACAGCCGCATTTCGACCATTCATTCCACCAAAGGCAATCTATAATATGCAAATATCTTGGAAAACTGCTGGCAAAGGCGTCATCCTTCTGATGGGGCTGATCCTGAGCGCCTGCACTACCCCGGGGCCGCATTCGAACACGCCCATGCACACAACCGGGATCAAATCGATACTGATACTTCCTTTTGTAAATGTATCGGTACTTTATGAGCAAAACCTTCATGTAAGATGTTATCTTTGCGGGCAGGTGATGATGACCGGATATGTTCCGGATTCCGCCGGTCCGTTTTTGACTTCGGAGTTGATTTATCAGATGGAAAAAATTGAGGATTATACCATTTTATCCTCTGAGGGCTCCGGGGACTTGATTATTGGAATGATATCGGAAACCGACAATACCGAAGATCGGTATCGGAATCTGTATGTCCATGCCGGAAAGCGGGCTGAGGCAGATGCTGTACTCGTCGGCCATATTTTTCGTTTCAAGGAACGCAAGGGGAATCGCGCCTCCGTAGAATCTCCGGCATCCGTCGCATTCGATCTGCATTTGATCGATGTCGAAAGCGGCAGAATCGTCTGGACGGCCAATTTTGATGAAACCCAGCGGCCGCTTACCGACAACGTCCTCGAAATCGCAACCTTTCTTAAACGAGGAGCCAGTTGGGTCACTGCTGAAGAATTGTCCCAAGGCGGATTGGAATCCATCATGAAGAGGTTTCCCCGGCCATGATGATCATACCTGCAATAGACCTGAAAAACGGCAAGTGTGTCCGACTGCTACAGGGTCGAATGGATGCGGAGACCGTGTTTTCCAATGACCCGTCGGCCATGGCCTGTCAGTGGCAGGATCAGGGTGCGGAAATGCTGCATGTCGTCGATTTGAACGGGGCTTTCGAAAAAATACCGCAGAATCTGCCTTCCATTCGACAAATCGTTCAGAATGTTCACATTCCAGTTCAGGTCGGCGGGGGGATTCGGGATTTACAGACCATCGAACAATATCTGTCGATCGGAATCGCCAAGGTGGTCATCGGAACGGAAGCCATCCGCAATCCGCAACTGGTCCAACAGGCCTGTAAACTTCATCCGGGTTGCATCGTTGTCGGTATCGATGCCAGAAAAGGGAAAGTGGCCATCGAGGGCTGGACCGAAACCACCGATGTCCGGGCTGTCGATCTGGCCAAGCAGTTCGAGGATTTTGGAGTGTCGGCCATCAATTTTACGGATATCCACCGGGACGGCATGCAAACCGGCCCCAATATCGAAGAAACCCGTCAACTGGCTGAAGCCGTCCGCATTCCGATCGTGGCTTCCGGCGGGGTATCGACCTTGGAGGACATCCGAAATCTACTGAAAATTGCCGGGTCCGGTATCATCGGTGTGATCACCGGCAGAGCGATTTACAGTGGAACCCTGAATCTGAAAGAAGCCATCGCGTTGGCCAAATCGTAATCCATGGGTGGTTCCATGAAGCCGGATCAGCTATATTCCGGATTGAAGGATATGGCTGACACGCTGGGAGTTGTCGTTTCCGAACACCGGCTGTCCAAGGAAAAACTCAAAGTCCGAAGCGGACTCTGTAAAATCAGGGGCCAACACGTGATCATCCTGGATAAGCAGTTGCCTGTTTTTAAAAAATGTTCCATTCTGGCTGCCTGCCTTAGCGACATGCCGCATGACTCCATCTTTGTGATTCCCGCAGTCCAGGAATTTCTTGCCAGATATCGCAAGCCCGTTGTAACTGCGCATCAATCCTCATTGGTGGCCTCAGTGGTGGCCTCAGAGGCGGCCTCTGAGGCGGATCAGGATCGGCATTTGAATAAAAAATAAAAAAGTTTACATAATATCCATTATCAGACGTTATAACCACCAAAAAATAACCACGAAATACACGAACCGCACAACACTGAAATCGTGGTTTAAAGCACATCGTGAACGAACAGCGACATATTTTTTCGGTTTCTGAAATCAACGACCAGATCAAGTATCTGCTGGAAACTTCATTTCCGCTGATATGGATTACCGGCGAGATTTCCAATTACCGCATGCCGGGATCCGGTCATGCGTATTTCACATTGAAAGATGCACAGTCCCAGATAGCCGCCGTCATGTTTCGCGGTCCGATGCGGAATCTGAAATTCGAGATCGAAGACGGTCTCAGTATCGTCGGGCTTGGCCGCATCAGTGTGTATGAACCCAGAGGTACTTACCAGGTCATCCTGGAATATATCGAGCCCAAAGGCATCGGTGCGTTACAGATCGCTTACGAAAAACTCAAGGCCAAATTAGCCGCTGAAGGTCTGTTTGATGAAAATCATAAAAAACCGCTGCCGTTTCTGCCTTCCCGGATATGTGTCGTCACATCCCGGACCGGGGCTGTGATTCACGATATCATTCATGTTCTTTCTCGTCGTTTTCCGGGAATTCCCCTTGAGATCGTTCCGGTCAAGGTTCAGGGTGCCGGTTCGATAGACGATATCGAATCGGCGCTTGCACTCCTGAACCACCGCAATACATCGGATGTCATCATTCTGGCCAGAGGCGGCGGATCGCTGGAAGACTTGCAGGCGTTCAATTCCGAACGGGTGGCACGCGCCATTTTCGCATCCCGGATTCCGGTGGTTTCGGCAATCGGCCATGAAACGGATTTTACCATCGCCGACTTTGTTGCCGATCTGCGTGCCCCCACCCCTTCTGCCGCCGCGGAAATGGTTTCTCCTTCGCGGAACGAACTCATGAGGCGGTGTTCGGACTTGACCCTGAGCATCGCATCCCGAATCAATCGGCAGATGACACTGCGCCGATCTCAGCTTACGGAAAGCACCCGTCGGCTTGTCCATCCCCGACGACGGATTCAGGATTGCCGGATCCGTCTGGATGAAATCTATTCCAGAATGATCCATGACATGAATACCCGAATTCAGCAGGAACGAAAAAAAATGTCCTGGAGTACCCGCATCCTCTTGACCGCCAGTCCGAAGAATCATATCCATAAATTTCATGTAAAACTTGAACAATACACTCATAATAATTTGAATTATTTGAAATTAATTTTAGCAAAAAATACCACCCGATTTCGAGAGCTGACATCCAGGCTTCAGGCGCTGAGCCCCCTGGCGATCCTGACCAGGGGATACAGCATTACCCGATCCGTGCCTGATGGAGTGGTCATTCGCCATGCCGAAGACGTTCGAATGGATCAGGAGTTGGAAATTCTGCTGGGACGGGGGGCACTGACCTGCGTGGTGAAAAGGATATTGGCCGATGGCAAAACAGACATTTGAAACAGCCATGAAACAACTCGAGCAGATTGCTCATGAACTCGAGGCTGGTGAGCTATCCCTCGAGATGGCTATGAAAAAATTCGAAGAAGGGGTTCAGCTTTCCCGATTCTGCGCCAAAAAACTGGATGAAACCGAACAGCGGATCAGTGTTCTGCTTCAGGATACGGAGGGTGTGGTTCAGGAAATACCATTCGATCAAAAACAGTCCGAAACGGATGATGTCGTTTGATATTTACCGATGTTATGGGAAGCGGAAACTTCCCGTAACGGGTTACCATGCTGGAGATTTGTAACCAGCGAATCTAAAAGTAAGTATTTTCAGTTTGTTATATCATATAAGATGATAACTCAATTATGAAACAGATTATAACATGTTTGATTTAAAGTTATATTTGAATGATAAACGTCAGATGATCGATGCGTCTCTCGACCGGATTCTGCAAGCCCCCTCCCCGTTCCGTATCGTCGAAGCCATGCGCTATGCCTTGCTGTCCGGCGGTAAACGTCTGAGACCCGTACTGTGTCTGGCATCCTGCGAGGCCGTCGGCGGCGATGCGGATCGCGCGTTCCCGGTTGCCTGTGCTCTGGAGATGATCCATACCTATTCCCTGATTCATGACGATCTGCCGGCCATGGATGACGACAAACTCAGACGGGGCCGTCCGACCTGTCATATCGCCTTCGACGAGGCCACGGCGATTCTGGCCGGAGATGCTCTGCTGACCCTCGCCTTTGAAACGCTTTCCCGCAGCTCTTTCCGGATGGATATACCGGCTGACGTTCAGATGGATATCATTACCCTGATTTCCACCGCTGCCGGTTATCAAGGCATGGTCGAAGGGCAGATGCGGGATATGCTGGCGGAACAGCGCTCGGATTTGCTTCCATTGTCCGAACTGGAAACCCTTCATTCACTCAAAACCGGTACACTCATCGAAGCGTCGGTCTGTACCGGTGCGATGGTGGGACAGGGTTCTCCGGATCAGATAACCTCTTTGAAAACCTATGCCCGAAATATCGGGCTTGCCTTTCAGGTGGCGGATGATATTTTGAATGTCGAAGGAGATCCGGCACTCATGGGAAAAGAAGTCGGTACGGACCGGGATCGCAGCAAAATGACCTATCCGTCACTACTTGGTCTTGCCGAATCCAAGATAGTGGCTTCCCATTTGATTTCACAGGCTGTCACGGCGTTATACCCATTCGATCACCGGGCCGATCCGCTTCGAGCCATTGCCGAATATGTCATTTGCAGAAACCGATGACGGCAAAGATTGACTTGTTTGGGCCTTTGGCTTCTTTAGGCGTTTGTGATATTATTTCGTGTATTTTGTGTATGTTATGTTTAAAACTATAAAGGAATCCAACACCTGTGGGACTGCTCGATACCATCATATCACCGCTTGATTTAAAAAAAATACCCCGATCGGATCTGCCGGCATTGGCAGCGGAAATACGCAGCACCATCGTCCAGGTGGTTTCCAAAAGCGGAGGCCATCTGGCATCCAGCCTGGGTGCTGTGGAACTGACCATTGC
>CAYQKZ010000161.1:0-7891 GCA_964418135.1 uncultured Desulfobacterales bacterium | reverse complement strand
AAAATAATATCCATCAATCCAAGGCTACCGGTTGACACATGCAATAAAAGACTGACCAAATGGAAGAAGGGCTAAGTCACTCGATTCCAAGTTTTTTGCATTCATCTCTTGCTCATTAATGGAAACACCTTGGGCATAAAAATTAATGGAATTTACTTTTGAGAAAAGGGTTTGGTTCTAACTTCGCCCACTTTATACCAGACATAAAATACGAATGTATATATCATTTTGAATTAACAGTAAATATTTGCTGAAGATAAAATAATGCAGGTAAAGTGGACCATGTAAGAACCAAGCCCCAAAAATCACAACACGAGAAGCCCCGTTTCATTGTCTATCGCAAAACAAATCGATATTGACAATGTGTTTTTTTTGTTGCTACAAAACAGTTATGAAAATCACTTACGACACTGCCAAGAACAACAGAAATATTGAAGAGCGCGGGCTTCCGTTTGATTTTGTTGAAAATCTTGACTGGAACAGTGCCATAATTATTGAAGACATCCGCAAAGATTACGGAGAGCGACGTTTTAGAGTTGCTGGTTTAATAAACGGCAGGTTGTATATTGTGGTGTTCACTCCCAGAAATGACGCTGTACACGTCATCAGTTTCCGAAAGGCCAACGCCAGAGAGGTGAAAGAATATGGCAGCCAGTAAACCGAATCCATATTTGATTGATGATGAAAACCCTGAATGGACGGCTGAAAACTTTGATAATGCACGGCCAGCCCATGACGTCCTGCATGAAATTTTCAGCCAGGAAACAGCCGATGCGATGCTTGCCAGGAAGAAAGGCAGGCCACTTGGAAGCGGTGTTAAAAAATCTCAAAACATTCGACTTGACCACGACATACTTGCCGCATTTAAAGCCACCGGCAAGGGCTGGCAAACACGTATGAACGATGCGTTGCGTGAATGGCTGAAAGAACATCCATTGAAAACTATGTAGTTATCGCGAAAGGTTGGTCCTGAAAGAAAAAGCTTCGGTGGCCCAACCGTTCGTTTAGAAACAGATGTGGCTAAATAATAAGGAGGTTTCCATGAGCAAGATTCTTATCGTATATTACAGTATGTATACGCATACCCACAAAATGGCGGAAGCCATGGCCGAAGGAGTCCGTAAGGTGCCGGGCTGTGAAGCCGTCATGAAAAGAGTTCCTGAAACACTGTCCACTGACGTCCTCAGTGCGATGGGGGCGATGGATGCCCAGAAAAGCATGGCACACATACCGATAGCCACGGTCAATGACCTTGTGGAAGCGGATGCAGTCATTTTCGGCACCCCGACACGTTTTGGCAATATGTGCGGACAGATGCGCCAGTTTCTCGATGCCACCGGTCAACTGTGGGCCAATGGCGCTCTGATTGGCAAGGTGGGCAGTGTTTTTACCAGCACGGGAACGCAGCACGGCGGGCAGGAGTCCACGATCTTAAGTTTTCATATCACGCTGCTGCATCACGGGATGGTGATTGTCGGACTTCCGTATGCATTTTCCGGACAGATGGACAACAGCGGCATCACGGGGGGCTCTCCTTATGGGGCCGCCACCATCGCCGGCACCGGCGGCGAGCGGACGCCCAGCGACAATGAACTTGCCGGCGCCCGGTTCCAAGGGGCTCATGTCGCTGAGATTTCGAAGAAACTTTGCAATAAATAATCTCCCAGATCGAAATGTTATTAATTTATACTTCAAATGGGAACAATCTGCACGTTTGAAGCCCCCGCCCCGGCCCTCCCCCCGCTGGGGGGAGGGAGATTGGGTTGTCTTACCACGTGTTCAGTTTGAAACGGGATGTATAATATTCCGTACCATTGCGATAGCCGGCTTTGATCGATACCTGGTGAAAAACAAATTCATTTTTTTCGACAGTCGATTCAGACAGGCCCAGAGCGGTCAACCGGTCTCCATACACCGCACCGGTATCGATATTGATCGATATGAGTTTGTTCAACTCGGCCATATAAATCAATTCGTGCGGATAGTCAAACCGCTTGATGGTTTCGCCTTCCGCCAGCTCGATATTGAAAAACGGGGATGTGGACTCCGGATCATAGCCCTGTTTTTTCAACCATGTTTCACTGATTTTGTTGGTAGGTGTATGCCCATGTACGAAGACAAAATCATCTATTTTTTTCATCGGCATCTGCCGATTCCATATCATGGTGTCTTCGATCCACACATTGTTCTGTTTACTCCATTCATGAAATTCCTCGAAATTTTTGATGGCCAACTGATCCGGAAGAGAAACCTTGGTATTCGGCATGGCATGAACGAAAACGAACGGCACCCCGCCGATCCGTTCTGTATGAGAATAACGCAGGTTATTGAAAAACTGAAAATATTTGTCTTCGAGAGGGAAATCTTCCGGCGTGATATCCTCATCATCACTGCCGTAGAGAAGATGCGGGAAAAACGAACTCACCGTCTTCTGCCCGCCGTTGCCGCGGAACCAGACATTTCCGTATGATTTGAACATATCGGAAGTTTTCATGAACTGGAGCATCAGATCTTCGTGATTTCCCATCAGACAGACCGTTTCGAAAGGAAGCCCCATGATGTAATCCACGATTTCTTTCGATGATGGACCATGGTCGATATAATCGCCCAGAAAAATAATTTTTTCGATTCGATCTGTTGCACCCTGACTCGAACTCGTTCCCTGAATGCGGGACATAAGACGTTTCAAGGGATCAAACATGCCGTGAATATCTCCAATCACCCAAATCATAACCAGACCTCCTTATTCTTTATGGACTGCGGTTAGAAAACTGCGGGGCGAAATGTCGTCAATGAACGTTCACCGTTCACCGATGACCGTTCACCGATAAAACCGGTTCGAAGAAAGTGTTGACCGCAGGGCTGAAATAGTGGGCATCGCCTGAAGCCGCGCCGGGAATGCCGAAGCTGAGCGAAGGTCCCCATTCCGGAAAATCCGACAAACTTCGGCTGCATAACCCTGGTTCCAACCTGATGCAGAAATCGGCGCTGTCTCGGACTGCCTGCATGAACAGCGATTCGGCGGTTGTCTCCGCATCCTTTCCGGAAACAGGATTTCTATAATGCAACGGTTCCGACAGCACACTGAAATGGCCCGTCAATTGCGGAGCCTGAAACAGGGCCGTGATCTCCCGAAACGGCTGAGGGAGCGATTTCTCGAAACGAAAGAGGATTCCTCCCAGAAAAGGACGACAGCAAATGTCCTGTAAAATGACAAAATTGATCACGGCCCGATGGAGTACGGCTGCGATCTCTTCGGGTGCATCACCAGACAGCTCGGCCAGGGCGCAGGACACTGTTTTCAACAACTGTGGCAGCGGAATTTCCAGTCTGTTGCAGATTCTTCGGAGAGAGTACGTCCGGCGCTGCCGACTCGTTTTTTTCCGGATGAAATACATATCCAACAGGACTTCAAGGCGCCGGTGCCGCTGAATCGCCAGCGATCGGCCGGCAGGGTTCCGGTCATGGTAATTGCCGGTGAAATAATACACGAAGGGATGGAAAACGATATCGGTCCGTATGTGAGCGGCCACACCGATCCAGAAAGCGGTCATCGGCCCAGACGCCCTTGCTGTCGTTGTCTGCTCCTGCATCAGACGCAGGAAGCGATAGGTGTCCTCCCCGCCGGTTCCGTGAAGGATGTCCGCCAGACGGCTGAAACGGACGAATGAACTCTTTCCGGCAAGATAGAAAAGAACATCCGGGAACACGGCCCCGAAGCGAAGGCATGCCGGGTTTTCGGCTATGTCATTTTTCAGGAGGCTTTCCGTCAACAGGGAAGCCGACTGTTCCGCTATCAACCAATGGACGATTTCCTTGGGCATCGGCACTCCTTCTTCTGCGCATATGGCCCCCCATCGGGAAAATGCCTATGTGGTCATGCCGGAAAATGGCTGAAAAATCCCCCGGCTCGTCCATCGGCCGATTTTCGATATATCCTCGATGCCTGCCATGACATCAGGGGGTCCGATAAAAACGAGTGTATTCTTGTTTTTGATCCGGTGTTCCGGCACATGGGTTTTGTCGATGCTCCAGGTACCCATGACATAGGAAAAGAGATACCACACCCCTTTTTCTTCGATAAATCCTTTGCCGCGAACAAGATTCGATGGAAGGCCATCAGCCATTTGCCGCACTTCATCCAGCTCGGACCCCATCCAGGTGTATGCAGCGGACACCAGCAGATCCGGAGGGGTGATTTCCAAATCCGGATCATTCAGCAATTCCTCGACGAAGGCATCCAGTTCGGCATCCGTCAACACGGTTGTGCAACCGTCCGCAGCGGTTTCTGCAGACGGGCCGGAAGAGGTGATGTCCGGAAAATATTTTTCAAGCGGAATATCGGCATATGATGTTTCATAACATACCGGATCCGGGTGGTTCTTGCATATCACCTTTTTGATTTCCGCGATTTCACCGGCATTGGATGAATCCGTTTTATTGATGATAAAGACGGTGGATGTGGCAATCTGCTTTTCTATGGACGCATACACCGCATAGGCGCCCATAAAATGACAGGCGTCGATGGTGCAGAACTGTTCCTGAAAATGAAACCGGTTCTGGAAAATCGGCAGTTGAATATCCCGCTTGAGATCGGATGGATTGGCCACTCCCGTCGATTCGATGATCAGGACATCCGGCATGATTTTGGTAACGAGTTCATACAGCCCCTTGATGAAATCCGTTTTCACGCAGACACAGAAAATCGATCCCCGGCTGATTTCCATCATATGGATATCATCGCCTTCCACCAGCGTGCCATCGATACCGATTTCACCGAATTCATTCATCAAGATCGTCAGCTTCCGGTCTTTGGGGAAACGATCGATAATCCGATTCAGGAAAGTGGTCTTGCCGGATCCCAAAAATCCCGTAATCAGATAAACCCGGGTAAGCGAAGACTTGCCGGCAGACATGGCTACAGCATCTCCTTGATCTTGGTGGCAATCTGATCGGCGGTCAATGCCTTTCCGGAGGAAATCACCGTTCCGTCGATGACAAGACCCGGTGTCATGAAGACGCCCATTTTGGCAAAATACATGATGTCGTTGACCTTTTTGACCGCAATATTCTTGTCGGACCCGATCTCGGCAACCGCCTTCATCACAGCCTGATACAGATTTTCACAACTTTTGCAGCCCGTGCCCAGAACCTCGATCTTCATTCTCATTTCTCCTATGGACATTCAGAAAAATAATCATGTATCCAACCGGGTATTCAGGCCGGCACCGGCCCGGCTCAGATTCTCCTGAATCCTGTCGAATTCGAAACCGACATCCCGCAGCGATATGATGCGGTTCCGCATGGCCTCGGTAGGCGCCCGTCTGGCCATTTCATCGATCAATTCTTCATACTGCGGAATGATGCTCTGAAAAACCAGGTCTTCTTCAATGCAGATGGTGGGAAGCACCTTGCCTTTCAACGCCATGAATTTTCCCACGCCATCCTTGTTTTTTATCGACCATTCCTTGTAAACGATCATGTCCTGGACATCATTGGGCAACGCCGCAATGGATTCCATCATATATCCGCAGGCCGCACATTGAACACTGTCCAGCGTCAACACATCGATATGAATCACTTCCGCCGCCATTCACATTCTCCTGTTCAGCGTCTGTCGATCGGGTTTGTTCTTAAAGACCTGCCGGATATTTGGCATAATACTGATTGTACCATTCTCTGGCTTCCATTGCCTGGTCTATATGTTCCAACGGAACATCGTAAGGCATGTCTCAGCCGGGAGAGAAGGTATAACCATGCTGACCTCCTGCAGCCAGACTGACAATGGCATCTTCACGCGGAGACAAAAGGCCCAGGCTCAATGCAAGAGTCAGTTTGAGATTGCCGCCGAATCCAACACCGTATTTTCGGGCCATGTCCCGGATGAAATTCATGTTCATCTGCTCATCGATGGCAAATCCATGGGTGCCGATCTGACACACCTCCTCCATGACCTTGGTGGCATCGCCGCAGATAAAAAAGAAAGAGGTAAGGCCCGCATCATGAATGACCTTGATTGCTGCCTGAGCGTTGGGAGTGACATACTCGCGAAAGGTGGCCGGCCGGATCTGAGAGGCCACGGGATCGACGGCTGCAATGATATCACACCCCATTTCCGCATAGAATTCTGCAGCTCTGGCGCCAACTTCACCGGCAAATTTACAGACTTCCGCTGCGAATTCCTTGTTCTTGTAAACATCGGTAAAAAGGCGTACCCCGGCCAGATGGGCACCCAGCGTCAGGGGGCCGCAATAAAGCCCGATCAGGGCACAATCCAGGTCTTCGAGCTGCGGCCTGGCAATTTCGGCGGCTTTGAAAATTACCGGCCAGCGGCCGGAATCTCTGTTTGGCAGTTGGAGTCCAGCTTCTTTGGGTGTTTTGCTGGAACATGGATGCGTCGTTACGGAGGGAACGTTATCTGGCCACCACCTGAGATCGCATCCCACGGCATGGGCATCCACCGACAAATCGAACAGCAATGGGATGCCGTCTGCCTTATATCGCCTGGCTGTCGTAACAATACCTTTGGCCATGAGCGCCGGGTCCTGAAGATATTTATCTGCGGGTTCATCGATGATATGGGCGCAATGCACTCCGGCATATGGTACCCATGGCGCATATTCGGTCCGTTTCCCCCGATATGCATCCAGCAGCATTTGTTTTGCCATTGATTCAATCCTTTCTGGTGTCGTGCCAAATTCCGAACAATGTCTGATCGACGTTCACTTCCATGTTCCGGTCTCCGCCGCACCGGGATGGAAGTGAAAGACAACACGGTTTACAACCGATCCAGGTAAATATCGACGGGAACGGGATATGAATTGGACTTTCGGTGTTATACTACAACAATTCATTTTATTCAGCAATTGACGAATACGCGCGCTTTCAGATTTCGAAAAAAAAAGCGATAGACATACGGGAAGGGTTACCCATTCGATTCTTCATCGTCCATGCCTCGAATGAAGGCATGCGGATCGACTTCGCCGGTTTGACATGCATTGAGAAAAGAATCCATTTCTTCTACAAGCTTTCCAAATTCAACTTTTGTCTTCGGCCTGTTGGTGACCATGGCCGAGGCGCTGAACTTCATGGCTTCTCTCAGCTTATCAATCATTTCAGGATGTTCGGCAGCCATCATCGCAAAATCTTTGAGGATATGTTTGTATTCGATCAATTCCTGTTCATTCATTTCATCGGTCTGCATCATGTCTCCTTTTTTTCGATATACAGAAAAATAATATTGAAGATTCATATCAGATATAGCGATCGACCATTTCGGTGATGTACCGCTCCACACCGGCCGGCCCTTCGGAAGCTTCGATATCCCGGATCAACCGGCTGATTTTTTCATGGGTATCGGTATCGCGTCTGAAGTCGTCGATGGAACGATATGCCCCTCCCCTTCTGCCCAGCCGGAAAATGAGGCGCTCCCTGTCAGGCAGTTGCTGATAAGACTGAATGACCTTCAGCATGTCCGGTTTGTCTTCGGGCAGTTTTCCGGAAACATCTTCGAGCAGGTTCATGATGTGGTCACTCGTCACCCGGCTGGTGATGCCGTCCAGCGATTCGATGAATAGCCGGATCTCCTCGGCCACGGCATCGTCGGTCTGCATCACGAAGCTGCCGTTTTTCAGGTTTTCGTAAAGCGGAATCCGCTCCGGAACCCGCAGACTTCTCAGGCGGATGAAGTGCGGATCGATCTGATTGAGTACCCGTGCCGTTTCCACCGCATGTTCGCGCCACATGGTCTGCCCGCCAAGCCCCGGCATCACATATTCGGACACTTCCATACCGGCTGCCTTGAGTTTTTGACCGGCTTCGATCTGAACCGCGGCAGTCACCCCTTTTTTGATGAATTTCAGCAGCGGATCATATCCGGTTTCCAGGCCGA
>CAYQKZ010000160.1:0-7903 GCA_964418135.1 uncultured Desulfobacterales bacterium | reverse complement strand
GCCATTGAAATAAGTGAGATCAGCAGACGGCAGATCCTTGATATAGTCTTTTTC
The DNA here is from genome assembly GCA_964418135.1 of uncultured Desulfobacterales bacterium. Lineage (GTDB taxonomy): Bacteria > Desulfobacterota > Desulfobacteria > Desulfobacterales > Desulfatirhabdiaceae > RAAP-1. The sequence continues at coordinate 7,849 of CAYQKZ010000160.1, read as the reverse complement.
TCCAAGAAATGGATTGATGGAGACGAAGGCCAGATAGGGGAGATCCACAGACTGCAGCCAGTAAAATGATGATCCCGGTTTGTGCTGCTGAAGGATATACAATTTTTGATCCGGGAATCCGAGCAGTCCTTCCGGAAAGTGGATGATCCGCTCTTCTTCGATCGAGAGTTCCCCGAAGCGGGTTGTCGATATGGTTAACATGATTGACTCCAGTGATGCTCGATAGCGGGCGCTGAGCGCCTTCGACACTAAAATTTATCTCGGTCTCGTTATTCGGACAACAGCGAAACATCCTGCGGGATGGCTGCCGCCCGAAGATTTTCTTCAACAATACTCTTATACACCTCAGTCCGATATATCGGGGTCTGCCGGGGAGCCTCTATTCCGATTTTGACCTGGTTTCCCTTGATCCCCAGAATACTGACGGTAATATCATGACCGATAGTGATTTTCTCTTCCAGCTTCCGTGTAATCACAAGCATGGGTTCCCTCCGTGGTACCCGGTGAATATTGACAGAAAATATATGCAAATATTACACTTCAACAAACTACCTCAGCGTCTTGATACGGTCTTCCCGACTCAATACTTCAATGACTCGAATCCCGTATTTTCCACCTTCCACAACCACCTCACCTTTTGCAATCAGTTTATTGTTGACCAGTATTTCAACCGGATCATTCGCCAGACTTTTCAGGCCGACAACCGAATGTTCTCGAACTTTCAACAGATCTCTGATTTTCATTTTGGCTCTGCCGAGTTCAATAGAGACATCGAGCGGGATATCCAGTAAAAAGCTCAAATTGACATCACAGGGTGGTGAAGCCTTGGGTTCCTCTATCCAGTTTTTCTGATGAAACACTGCCGGCAACTCCTCCGGCTGTTGAACCTGCCGAGAAAGCGGCGATTCGATGTCCAACAACTGAGAATCCGAATTGTCTGCCATGTCGGAAAGATCGGGCCATTCCGCAGGTGTCGAAGGACTGTCATCCGTAACCTGATAATTGATTTCTTTAAGTTCATCGATAGGAACATTCAGCCCTTCCGCCAGTTTGAGCCCGAATTCCACAAAAAAAACATGCTCCTGATAACTGAAAGCGAAACGTTCGTAACGTTCCATATTCATGGATTCGATTTTGAACCCGGTGCCGCGCGTGATGGATGGCGTAGAAAGCTCACATTGCAACCCCACATCGGAAAAAATGGATTTCAGATTTCCCCCCACGATATTGCTGAGTTCTCCGATCACGTCATTGACATCTGCCTCCATATCCACATCGTTCGCATCCATATCCAGCATAACCGCCGCCATCTGCTGAGCAAACAGAGATGTTACATGAATGTTGATCAGTCCCATGGCATCCCCGGCAAAGCTGACCGCTCCGACCGTACGCATTCCCTCCAGCTCCGATTGCGCCACCGAATGGCTTATCAGAACATCCATGGAAAGCATGGTATTGAAAACATTGGTGACCGACTCCGGAACTTTCTCTGAAATATCCATATTCCGAATTTTGGCAGCATCGATTCGGGCAGCCGCCGGAATTCCAGAAACAGACTCCTCGGCCTTATATCCGCTTTGCAGCTTGACCCCGACCTCTATCAAAACCACATGTTCCTGATATCTGAAGCTCAATCTCTCATATCGTTCTGTATTCAGGGACTTGATCGTAAAATCGTCACCGAGCGTAATCGACGGGGTCGACAGCGCACAATAAAACCCGGAATCGTTGAAAAACGATTTCAAATTTCCGCCGATGATATTGCTGAGTTCGCAGATTACATCCTTGATTTCATCATCCCCCTCGATCTCATCCGGTGTCATGCCCAGCATGGCGGATGTCATGATCAGGGCAAATTCTTTTTTCACATGAATGTGGATGATCCCGGACACCTGACCTGCAAAATTCACCGATCCCACGATACGCATATCACCCATATCTGTCGCAGCAGCCGACTCAACCGGTTCGAGTGGAAAAGAAAGCATGGTGTCAAACACATCCAGAACGGATTTCGTAACACTCGATTTGATATCTATCGTAAATAAATTTTCCATAGGTCTATCGATTTCAGAAAATATTGAAGGAAGTCAGAAGAACAGCAGCCGGCACCCCAGAAAGACAATCGCCAGTGCAACGAACATTATAAAATATCCCCGCGCATCGCGGATGACGAAAAAACGTCCGGATATATCCCATGTCATCGGGCGATGTTTCATCATTCGGAAACAGCAGATGATCATCGTCACAAGCATCACCGGCACAACGCCGGCACCCAGGCCATGCCACCAGAGACCGATACTTCTCCTGAACGCCTCCAGCAGAGACAATCTGTTTCCCTGATAAGTTATCACACGAATACCGAGCAGCCATTTACCGGGAGTTGTCCCCAGGCTGCTGAGAAGGTTGGCTTCGACAAATGCCCATACCAGCGTCGTGGCAAAGACATAAGTCAGACGACCGACAACCGTATGGGGAAACAATTGATACGCTCCGACGTATCCAAGCATTAAAGCGAATACAATCAAATCGATACATCTTGCCAGAAACCGAAGGAACCAGTCTGGAATCGAAAATAATGATGTCGAAGGCTTTTGGGCTGGTTCGGTCTTTGGTTGACTGGGGGAGTGCTTTCCGGCAGCACCGATTTTTTCATTGAGCCCCTCTTTACCCGCCAAAACCATAAAGGACAGCAACGACTCGTACGCCTGATTGATTTCCTGAAGCTGCTGCTCCGCCTTTTCTTTCAACCGGGGATTATGCAGGAATCGGTCCGGATGCCATACATTTACCAAGTCCCGATATGCCAGTTTCAGATCATCGATGGAAGCGTCCGGTTTGAGACCGAGAACCTCATAAGCCTTTTCAATATTCATTCTGAATGTCTATAGATTATTCGTTTTGAGTTGCCAAACTGTGCCCAACACCATCGATCCAGCCGTTAGAAATCGCTGTGTTCGGTTCGCGCAATGATTTCCTCCTGCAAAGCCGGGGTCAGATCACAAAAATAATCGCTGTAACCGGCAACACGTACAATCAGGTCCCGATATTTTTCCGGATGCTGCCGGGCTGCACGCAGGGTGGCCGTATCGGCCACATTGAATTGAATGTGATGTCCGTCCAGCTTGAAATAGGTGCGTACCAACTGAACCAGCCTGTCCAGGTCCGCATCGGTCTTGAGCAACTGGGGCGTAAATTTCTGATTGAGAAGTGTTCCACCGGTTCGGACATGATCCATCTTGGCAGCAGACTTGAGAACCGCGGTCGGCCCGTTGCGATCCGCACCCTGAACCGGAGAAATGCCTTCGGAAAGCGGTTCCTGTGCATGCCGTCCGTCCGGTGTAGCGCCGGTGACGGCTCCGAAATAGACATGGCAGGTCGTGGGCAGAAGATTGATGTGATACGTGCCGTTCTTGGTGTTCTTTCGGCCATCGATCGACTGGAAATAAGCCTCGAAAATGGATTTCATGAGATTGTCCGCCGCATCATCGTCATTACCGTAACGGGGGGTTTTATTCAGCAGCATCTGCCGAATGTTTTCCCGACCCGAAAAATCATCCGCCAGAGCGGTCAGAAGTAATTTCATGGAAAGGGTTTTCCGTTCATAAACATGATAACGAATCGCCGACATCATATCGGTCAGGGAACCCAGTCCCACCCCCTGAATGTAGGTCGTGTTGTAGCGGGCGCCGCCGTCATGATAATCCGTTCCGGCGGCAATACAGTCATCGATCAGCAGAGACAGAAACGGGGCCGGCATATATCGGGCATACAGGCGTTCGATAACATTGTTGCCACGCACCTTGATATCGATGAAATGGTTCATCTGTCGCACATACGCCTGAAAGAAATCATCGAATTCCGTAAACTGTTCGGGATGACCGGTTTCAATCCCGATTTTCCTGCCTGTCCGGGGGTCTGTTCCATTGTTCAGTGTGATCTCAAGTACTTTCGGCAGGTTAAAATATCCAGTAAGGCTGTAGCTTTCCTTTCCGAAAACCCCGACTTCCACACACCCGCTGGACCCACCCCGGCGGGCGTCATCCAGCGTTTTACCCTGACGAAGCAATTCCTGAACGATCAGATCCGCATTGAAAATCGAAGGCTGACCGAACCCGGTTCGAATGATCCGGGCCGCCCGATGAATGAACCGGTCCGGATTTTTCCTGCTGACCTGAATGGACGAACTCGGCTGAAGCAGGCGCATGTCCTCGATCACATCAAGCAGCAGGTACGTTACATCGTTCACCCCGTCGGTTCCGTCCGGCATCATCCCGCCCAGGTTGATCTGCGCAAAATCCGTATATGTGCCGCTTTCAGCCGCCGTTACCCCCACTTTGGGAGGAGCCGGCTGGTTGTTGAACTTGATCCAGAAGCAATGGAGCAGCTCCTCGGCGGACTTTCTGGTCAACGTCCCGTTTGCGATGCCCTTGATGTAAAACGGATACAGATGCTGATCCAGACGTCCCGGATCAAAGGCATCCCAGGTGTTGAGTTCGGTGGTGACCCCGAGATGAACGAACCAGTAATACTGCAACGCTTCATGAAAATCCCGTGGTGGATTGGCGGGAACATGCATACAGATATCTGCAATCCGTTCCAGCTCTGCCTTCCGCTCCGGACGGGTTTGGCTTTCCGCCAGTTCCCGGGCTTTTTCGGCATGCCGATGACTGAAGCGGATCAGGGCATCCACGCAGATATCCATGGCTTTGAGTTCTTCCTGACGGTCATAGGCCCTGGGATCGTTGAGATAATCGAGACGGCTTAAAGCGGTTCGAATCTCCTGCCTGAAATCCAGAAACCCTCTGTGATAAATTTTGTCATCGAGAACCGTATGGCCGGGGGCTCGCTGTTCCATAAATTCGGTAAATATCCCGGACTCATATGCCGATTTCCATTCTTCCGTCATTTCGTCGAAAATCATGTCCCGCAGGGACTTACCCTGCCAAAATGGAATGATGACATCCCGATAAACAGCCTTCGCATCAGCACTGACAGCAAATGGAATTTTTTCTCTGGAATTGAGGATATCCAGATCGTTCAGGCTATGGCAGCAAAGTTCCGGATAAGTCGGCGTCGCTTTGGGAAACGGGCCTTTTTCCCCGACAATCAACTCTCCATCCAGAATGCAGACGGACTTATGTTCCATCAGATATTGAAACGCCAGCGCCCGCCGTACGGGATCGGACACCGGTTTCGACTGCCTGCGGTAAAATTCGGTCATCAGCTCCGCCCGCTCCGAAGACAGCACAGGCTTCGTGTTCAGGCTCTGCTCCCGGAGCCGTAAAACTCTTTCAGAAATCGTCATAGAAGATAACCTTTCATCTGCACTTTCCTTATGCTCCCTCCCCCATCAAGGGAGGGTTAGGGGTTCAAAAGTCAAGATTATGACCGTTGACAGTATAAAAGGAATGGTTATGACCGCTCGATGTATACAGTCAGTCCGAAATCAACCAGATTTTCGGCAATTCGGGTCATGGAGTCCACCAGGGGGGGCTGGATATCTTTGAGACTGTAGTTTCTTCCGAGCCGTTCATATTTGGCGGCAGCCAAGTGATGATACGGCAGCAAATCGATCGGGGGTACCGACGGCAATCCAGCGGCAAATAAACCGATGGCCGAAATATTGTCTTCATCGTCCGTAATACCGGGAACCACGGGAATCCGGATGCGGATCCGATGACCTCCGAAAGAGAGGGAACGGAGATTTTCCAGAATCCCTCGATTGGATACACCGGTAAACTGCCGGTGTTTTTCGTCATTCATCAATTTCAGGTCAAACAGGATTACATCCACCTGATGCCGGATGCGGTCAATCACATGCCATGGCGAAAAACCACTGGTATCCACCGCCGTATGGATACGGCGTTCCTTGCAGGCTGTGAGCAGTGCCGACAGAAAATCGGGCTGGGACAGCGGCTCTCCGCCAGAAAAAGTCACCCCGCCGCCGGACTCGTCAAAAAAAGCCATGTCCTTTTCGATATCGTCCATCACCTGGTTGACGGTCATTTCCCGCCCGGCCGTTTCACAAGCTTCCGCCGGACAGATATCTGAACAGGTACCGCATTGCAGGCATTTTTCCTGGTCCGTTACAATTCCGGTTTCGGTTTCACAAACGGCTTTTGCCGGACACGCAGCCAGGCATTCCCGGCATCCAATGCATCGACGGACGGCAAAAAGCTTTTCCCGAACACTCCGCTGGCTCTCGGGATTGTGGCACCACTGGCAGGACAACGGGCAACCCTTCAGAAAAACTGTGGTACGGATTCCGGGACCATCATGGATTGAAAATTTTTTTATGTCAAAGATGATTCCGTTTTCCATAGTTTCCATGATATATGACTATGTGTCAAAAAGTCAATTTCAGATAGGTCTGGGACGATTCGACCAACAGACCTTGATATCGTTTAATCTATAATTTCACCGCAAAGGCGCAAAGATTACGTGGAAACTGTCAACACCGGGCTTGAATGCCTGATCGCCGCACCACCAGAATGGCTGTTCGGTAAAAGAATCGGGCTGCTGTGCAACCCCGCATCGGTAGATCGCAGGTTTCGGCATGCACGGAGGCTTATCCATCAGACTTTTCCCGGACAGCTGACGGCCCTGTTTTCCCCGCAGCATGGATTTTATGCCGAGAAACAGGACAATATGATCGAATCCGAACACGGACGAGAACCCCTTCTTCAAATTCCGCTGTACAGCCTGTACGGCAAAACCCGAATCCCCACGCCGGATATGCTCGAAAATATCGACGTCCTGATGGTTGATATACAGGATGCCGGCACACGCGTTTATACCTTTATATATACGCTGTCCTACTGTATGGAGGCCGCCGGATACCAGGGAAAAACCGTTTTGGTGCTGGATCGTCCCAATCCTGTAAACGGCCGGGATATCGAAGGAAATTGCCTGTCTATGGACTGCCGTTCATTTGTGGGACGGTATCCGATTCCGATGCGCCATGGGCTGACCATCGGAGAAATAGCCGGTCTCTTTAACCGGCAATACGGCATCGACTGTCATCTCGAAGTCATTCCGATGTCCGGCTGGAAACGGTGGATGCATTTTGCGGATACCGGCCTGCCGTGGGTGGCCCCATCCCCGAATCTGCCGACACCGGCATCCGCTGCTGTCTATCCCGGCCAGGTGGTCTGGGAAGGAACCAATGTGTCGGAAGGCAGAGGAACCACCCAGCCATTTGAATTGTTCGGCGCCCCATTTATCGATCCATCTCGTATGATTTCATGTCTCACGGATAAGGACCTGCCGGGAATCGTGTTACGGGAAGCCGCCTTTGAACCCACTTCCGGCAAATGGCAGGGGCAACTCTGCCGAGGATTTCAGATTCATGTTACCGATACAGATCGTTATCGACCATACCTCACTACGCTTAAATTCCTTCAGGCCGTCCTTCACCATCACCCAGACGAATTTTCATGGAAAAACCCGCCCTATGAATATGAATTTGAAAGGCTGCCGATCGACCTCATTATTGGTGACACGGAAATCCGAAAGCGTTTGGAGAACATGGAATCCCCGGATGCCATTGCCGAGTCCTGGGTACCCGGGCTCGAACGATTTATCGAAGAAAGCCGGATGCACCATCTGTATTCATGAATGCGATGATTCCGCCTGTCTTCGGATTTCTGCCGTCATTTACCGTGAAAATAGTGTTTACCACGAAATAAATCCGCATTACTTTCATTGATGGAGGCGAATTTGCTGGAATGATTCTTGTGAGTTTAATGAAAAATGCTATTTACAAAACCAGCTTCTTTCGATATAAAAAAATCGTTTGATATCATTCTGATATAAAAAGTTATCCGTCATTTCAAAGGGGTTGTTATGG
>CAYQKZ010000159.1:0-7916 GCA_964418135.1 uncultured Desulfobacterales bacterium | reverse complement strand
TAATTACTGAAAATTACCTGAAATGGAGACGAAAAATGGTTCAAACAAGTGTTCAATGGATTTCTGGAAAGAATTTTATCGGCGTGGATTCCACCCGCCATTCCGTCGTGCTTTCGGCTGAAGATAACGGGATCGGTGTCAAGCCGTCCGAAATGCTGCTGGTGGCGTTGGCATCCTGTACGGCAGTTGATGTGGTGGGGATTATGGAAAAAAAGAGAAAACCCTTGTCGTTTCTGGAAATCGTTACGACCGCAGAGCGCGATCCCGAGCCGCCCTGGCCCTATCGCAAGATCAATCTGCACTACCGGATGCAGGGAAAAGAACTGACGGATGCGGCTGTAGAGCAGGCTATCCGTCTTTCGCAGGAAAAATACTGTTCGGTGGCTGCCACGGTAAGAGGCGTTGCTCAGATTACGACTTCGTTTGAAATATTGCCCAATCCGGAATGACCGCCGACGGTCTATCGGAACCGCAACGATACGAATAACCACCAGGGAGCGGGTGCGTCATACCTGCTTTGAAGCGATGATCTGCCGAAGGATTTCATCCAGTGTCGTTTTGGGTTCGAAGCCGATCAGCCGGTTGATTTTTTCAATGCCGGGAACCCGTCGCTGCATATCTTCGAAGTCTTTCCCGAAGGCCTTTTCATAGGGAATGTATTCGATTGGGGAGTTGGATGAAGTCAGTTCGATGATTTTTTCAGCCAGATTTCGGATGGATATTTCTTCGGTGCCCCCGACATTGAACACCTGGCCGGCGGCTTCATCGGTTTCCATCAATGCCGTGAATGCTTGAACCACGTCCTTGACGTAGGTGAATGTGCGGGTCTGCGAACCATCTCCGTAAATGGTCAGCGGTTTGCCGCTGAGGGCCTGATCCACGAATCGGGGGATCACCATGCCGTAAGCACCGGTCTGCCGGGGGCCGACCGTATTGAACAGTCTGGCGATGATGGTTTTCAGTCCGTGCGTGCGGAAATAGGCAAGTGCTGTGAATTCATCCATGAGTTTGGATGCGGCGTAACTCCACCGAAATTTACTGGATGGCCCGTAAATGATATTGTCGGTTTCCACCAGCGGCGCATGCATATGCTTGCCATACACTTCGGAGGTGGAGGCGATCAGAACTTTTTTCTTGAATTTGTTGCACAGCTCCAGGACTTTTTCGGTTCCCTGAATGTTGGTGCGGATGGACTCCAGCGGTTTTTCCAGAATCGTGAGAACACCGACCGCAGCGGCCAGATGAAAGACGACATCACAGATGCCGGTCAATTCCAGCATGCTCTCGTGATTTAAAATCGTGTCTATTGTAACGAAGATGCGGCGTTGAAAACGGGGATCCTGCGTCAGCGGCTGAAGGTTGTCCATCGAGCCGGTGGAAAGATCGTCGATAATATAAACGTCGTCTCCTTTTTCAAGGTATGCTTCGGCCAGATGGGAGCCGATAAATCCCGCCCCGCCTGTTATCAGAACTTTCATGAAAATATCCTGTAAATGGGTTGATCGTGAATGATATCAGCAGGCAAATCGACCATCTTCATAGATGATGATCCGTTCGCCGGTTGTCAGATGGGCGGTGACTCTTTTCTGCTCGGTATTGACCAGATCCCAGTGCAGGGCCGAATCGTTGAAGCCCAGCTTTTTTTTCAATTTTTCCGTCAATTCCGAAATATTGCCGGTGTAGGTATCGGTATAGGAGGAACCCAGGGCAATATGACAATTGCCATGCTCCCCGCCGAAATTTTCGTCAAAGAGGGTATTGGCCATGAATCGGTCGATTTTCGAGAATCGCTTGTCGGTCAATGAAAATTCTCCGATCTGGCCGGCCCCCTTGTCCATGGACAACTGTTTTTTGGCAAAAGCTTCCCCTTTTCCTGCGGAAATGTTCATTGCGACACCGTTTTTGAATTCCATCCGGATGTCTTCCACATAATTGCCGTTGCGGTAGGATGGCTGGTTGGCGTAATATATGCCCTGGGTTCCCCGCCAATCCGGGGACAAAAAGATTTCGAAGCTGGGGATGTTGTGTCCGGTAATGCCGATCCATTTTCGCTGCTGACCCGGGGTGATTTTCAGGTCGACGTGGGCGGATTCCACATGAAAACAATGCACTTCCAGGCTGTTCAGCCAGGTCTTTATGTCGAGGGATCGATCGTAAATTGTCTGCCATTCGTCTGTTGGGGACTCATGATCCAGAAAACAGGCGTTGACGATCTGCTGGGAGTATTCCGAGATGGAAAGACCGGCATGTCTGGCCAGCTCTTCTGTTGGAAGCATGCACAATGTCCAGCTGAAGTCTCCCTTTTCTTCACGTCGGTTCAGAATGTCCCGGATAAACTTGCGGGCAACCGCGGCTTTGCCGATTTTTTTCGGGTCTGCCTCGCTCAGATGGGTGATGGATTCCGGGGCATGCAGATAAATGCTGCCGTTGATCGCTTCGTAGAACTCCCGTTCTCCTGGAGGCTGGAAGACCACTTGCCTGGAATTGGAGAGATGATAAAACGATTTTTCCATGGTGGGTGTCAAGGTAATCCGCTGGACGGAATTCAATCCCATATCCAGCAGTCGGGCATACAGAATTTCAGTTAGCGGCAGTGCCGGAGAATCATAGCGGATCAGCACGATGTCGCCTTTCCGGAACGGTCGGGTTCGGGCGGTTTTCAGTCCCCAGATCAGCGTGTCGGCGTAACGGTTCAGTTGAATATCGGTCAGCATATCGTATCCATAGATCGATGAGAAGTGCAGGGATCACAGGCCATACAGCGGCCGGTCTTTCAATAGGGTGGTTTTCGTGAAAGCGGTATGTGTCATGGATGGTCTTCTTTTAGAAAGAGACGGTGATATTCGGTATCGGAGAGATGATCTTTCAACAGGCGGTTGATCAGATCGAATATCTCCTGTAAGTTGGTATCGCTCAGGCAGGGAATCAGCCGGTTCATCAACTGATCGTCCGAAAATTTTTGAAGATAGTAGATGACGGTATTTTCGTCTGTCTTCCGGTCCAGCCCGAAACCAACCAGGTCGGAATATATTTCGACAAAATCGTGGGAATGCAGTTTCATGTCCATCCTTTGCAGCGTTTGGATAATTTCCGGTCACTTTAATGGAAAAGCGTTTGAAGGTCAACCTTCACCTGCCGGGATGAAAGACGCCATCCCATAACCGGGAAAATGATTGAAACTCAGAAAATTCAATTCGCAAGGCGGCAGGGAGGGAATAGGCATTTTTCGGCCATTCCCGGCCGATAACGCAGCGAAAATATTTTTCTGAATGTCTGTATCATAATTGTTCTTGACACCTTCCTGTTCCACACTATCATGAATTCAAGTAAGGCTTTCGTTATTTTTCAGTGTTTTTCAGGCAGTGAAAGGATGGATATGCGGAAACAATCTTTGCAGAAATTCATCCAATGGGCATTGTTCGGGATTCCATTTTTGATTGTTTTCTGGGGGAATGACTGTGCGGTGCAGGCTGTCGAAACAGACCCCACCCTGCTCGAATCCCGATTGATTGAATCTCCATCCCTGACGGACTGTCTGTCCTATGTCTATCAGGCCAGTCCAGCGATCCAGGCGGCAAAGGCCTCCTGGAAGGCCGCTATCGAAACATACCGCATCGAAACCGGATATCCGGATCCCCAGATCAGCACGACTTACTGGACGCCGGATCCTTCCCGGGGAGACTGGAGCAACAAGCGATTCGACGCATCGATCACCCAGGTCATCCCGTTTCCGGGAAAACTGGCGGCTGCCGGCAGGGTGGCGGAAACCGAATCCCACATCGCCCGGCTGGAACTGGATCGGACGGTTCGAGATATCGCCGTCCAGATGCGGGAGTCCTACCATGAACTGCTGTATATCCGTGAGGCTGCCCGGATTGCGGACGGCAACCGGCAGGCCCTCGAACGCCTTCGCAATATCGCGGAAACAGCCTATGCCGACAACCGGGCGGCACTCTATGATGTCATGAAGGCGCAATCCCAATCCGGTCAGGTGCAGTATGACGTGCTGCTGCTTCAGGAGCTGGAAAGAACCGAGATTGCCCGGTTGAACGCCCTGATGGATCGTCCGCCCGAATCCCCCATCGGGCGGCTTGTCGATGAACCCATGCGGCCACTGATCTACGAGCTGAAGGATATGTATTCACTGGCTGAAACGAATCGGGAGGAAATCCGCCAGGCCGCAGTCGGAAAGGATAAGTCCCGGGCCGAGGCAGAGGTGGCCCGCTATCAGAATCTGCCGGATTTTATGGTGGGATTCCAGTATGAATACGATGCGCCGCCATCACCCGACGTGTCGGGCGACAACAAGTATGGAATCCAGATCGGGATGACACTGCCGATCTGGTGGGAGAAAAACGCTGGAAGGCGGGAAGTGGCACGGGCCGGTGTGGAAAAAGCCACTGCCTTGTCTCGGGTTCGGATCAACGAAACTCACGCCCGGATCCGGGAGACGTTTTTCAGGCTCAAGAATGCGGAGAGACTGGTTACACTCTACCGAGATCACCTGCTGCCCCAGGCTCGAAAAGCCATGCACACGGCGGAAATCTGGAACCGTGAAGGGCAGGGCGGCTTTTCCGATTATGTGGAAACTGAGGCGGTCTGGTATAATTTCCAGTTGGCGCTGGCCCGATCCCGCGCGGATTATGGCAAATATCTGGCCAGGCTGGAAGGTGATGTCGGCATCTGCCTGACAAGTACTGGGGAAGATGGTGGAAATGCTCCGGATCCAAGTCCATTGCCGAAGGAGTCATCTCCATGAAGCCGTATCGGACAATGGAACGGTTCAAGAGCCGAAGGCGGCCGCATGAAACCCCCAGTCTTCGGCCGGCGGACATTCTTTTGTTTTTTCTGCTGATGACGGTGATAACGATTCACTGCTCCGGCTGTTCGCGTTATCAGAACCTTTCCGCCGACTACAACGCTTACCGGCCCCCGGTACTTGCCACCGTTCCATCTTCGTCCGTGCCGGATTCCGGAAAACAACCGCCCGCGGCGGATGACTTCACGAATGAACAGCAACGGGTCGAATCGCTGGCAAAGACCTGGTCGGCTGCGTTGGATGCACCGGAAAAAGACAGCCGATTTTATTCACCGCCTCCGGACAGGCTGACCGCCCTGAAATCGACCGCTGGTGATGAGGCGGCGGCCGTTCGGGCACTTTCTCCGGAATTTACCCTGGAAACGTTTCAGATACTGGCGCTTTACAGAAATCCGGGGGTGATAGCCGCCGAGAAAACATTTCACGGAAAATTACAGGCCTATTCACAGGTGGTGGGGTTGGACGACATGCTGAGGTCCTATTCGGTTTTGACCCGGTCGGTGATGCCCGGCATCGGAAATATGGCCGACAGGGAATCGCCTGCCATGAAATTTCCTTTTCCCGGTCTTCTGGCACTGAAAGGAGAGATCGTCACCCAGGAAATCATCATTGCCCGGCAGGCTCTGGAGACCGCCCGCAAGACCGCCGTATCCGAGTCCTGCAGGCTATACTGGAGATGGATTGCCAATCGCCGTGTTCAGGAAATCACCCGCGCGGTGCAGGCGATTCTCGATCAGCTCGAGCTGTCTGCCCGGAAACGCTATGAAGTCGGGCAGGAATCGCTTCAGGCCGTGCTGCGGGTTCAGATTCAACAGCTCCGGTCCGCCGAAGAGCTGACAACCCTCACTGAAGAACAGAAAACCCTTCAGGTCGGTGTACGAAGTCTGCTCGATCTTCATCCAACCGCCGGTATCGGCGTTCCGCAATCCCGTGATCCTCGACGGGAGATGCCGAATCTGGACCGGATGATGGCCCTGGCTTTCGAGAACAGTCAGGAACTGAAAACCGTCCGGGCCATGATCGGAAGGATGGAACGGATGATCGAGATGGCGGAAACCGAAATTTATCCGCCGTTCACCCAGAATCTTTCCCTGTTCGAAAACAGGGCGGCTGTTCAGGTCGGCACCGTCCGTACCGAAGATGCTTTTGCCGATGTTTTTCCATCCTCTGTGGGCGAGGGGCTGCCGAAGAATCCCTGGTTCGGGATGGAAGATGCCTATCTGCGGGAGACCCGTGAGAATCTGGCAGCATTGCGGTCCGAACTGAAAAAAACGGAAAACGATACCCGGTTCAAGGTTCGCAACACCTGGTTCCGGCTGGATCAGGCCATCCGGGAAGAACGGCTTTACACGAATAAAATGACGGAACTCACCCGGCTTTCCTCGGAAATCACGGCAAACCGCTATGAAGCCGGGGTGGCGGAACTGCGGGATGTCATCGATTTTTCCATGATGTGGTTCGACGCCCGCCTGACCGCTGAGCGCAAAAAGGCCGACATCGGGATTGCCCGGGCCGATCTCGAAGAAATTGTCGGGATATCTTTTTAAGGCAGCGCATATCGAATAATCACCCCGGAGAAATGGCATGCTGCATAAACTGTCTGTTAAAATCATTCCGGCCATTCTAATGGTCATTCTGGTCATCGGCGCCGCCTGGTTTCTGGGCTATCGGCAGGGAATGGGCCGACAGGCTTCGACACCATCTGGTTCCCGTCATCTGCTGTTTTACCGCAACCCCATGAACCCGGCCATTACCTCTCCGGTTCCGGCCAAGGATGAGATGGGCATGGATTATATTCCGGTTTATTCGGACGATGGGGCGGCACCGGCCAAATCCCTGCAGGCGCAGGCGGATGATTTTTTCAGCGACGACGCCCCTGTTTCCGGCCTTGGGACGGTGACGATGACGGATCAGGGTATTCAGCTCTCCGGCGTTCAGGTGGCTGCGGCCGTTCAGGAAAGCATCCAGCGTGTGCTGCGTACCGTGGGGCAGGTGGTGCCGGACGAGACCCGCATCCACCGGGTGCAGACCAAGGCCGGCGGCTGGGTGGAATCGCTTTTCATCAATTATACGGGTCAGTTCGTTCGGAAAGGCGGCCCGATTCTTTCGTTATATTCGCCGGAGCTATTGAGCAGTCAGGAGGAATTCGTCAAGGCCCGGAATCTGGCGTCTCATTTGTCCGCCGACTCCGGTGGCCGGGCATCCGGTCAAGGATTGAAACAGTCGGCCCGCCGGCGCCTGGAACTCTTCGATGTTCCGAGAGACTTCATCGACACCCTCGAACGCACCGGAAAACCCCAGCGAACCGTCACTCTGCTGTCTCCGGCGGATGGCTTCGTGACAGCCAAGGACATCTTTCCGGGTCAGGAAATCAAAGCCGGTATGGAACTCTATACGGTAACGGATCTGTCTACGGTCTGGGTGGATGCCGAAGTTTATGAATACGAGGTCCGTGATGTCCATGTGGGGATGGAAGGTATTCTGACAACGACATTCGATCCGTCGCTGCGGCTTGCCGGAAAAGTCGCCTACATTTATCCGACATTGAACCGCGAGAGCCGCACATTGAAACTCCGGTTCGATTTCAACAACGCGGCGCTGCGCCTGAAGCCTGGCATGTTCGTGGATGTCAATCTCCACATCGATTACGGGGAGAGTGTTGTCATCCCCGATTCCGCGGTGATGGATTCGGGAACCCGCCAGGTCGTTTTCGTAGATAAAGGAGACGGTCGGTTCGAGCCCCGCCTGGTGAAAACCGGCGTTCGAAGCGACGGAAAAACCCAGGTGCTGTCGGGTGTGAAGCCTGACGACCGTGTTGTGGTGCGGGCCAATTTTCTGCTCGACGCCGAATCCCGCCTCAGCGCGCTGATCGATGCAGCCATGGCGAACAAAAAATGATCAAACGAATCATCGCATTTTCCGCCACCAACCGCCTGCTGATTGTCATGGCAACGGCAGCCGTCATGGTCATGGCCGGTTACACCTTGCAGAACATCCGGCTGGATGCGCTTCCGGATTTGTCCGACACCCAGGTGATCATCTATTCCAAATGGGATCGGTCTCCGGATATCATCGAGGATCAGGTGACCTATCCCAT
>CAYQKZ010000158.1:0-7926 GCA_964418135.1 uncultured Desulfobacterales bacterium | reverse complement strand
TTTTTGCTCAGCCATTTCCATGATCGACGAAAGAAACGTATCCGTGTTTCCATTTATTACTGGGCTTCCTGAAATACCTACGATTTTATACGGCATGCTGTCTCCAGAAATTTCGGTGGTGTTAAGTTTCACAATTTAAGCTCAGCGATGTGCTGTTCGTAAAGATCGAAATTTGACTTCAGCATTTCAGGAATCTGTAATTCATAAGGGCAGCGTTCGATGCATGTTTTGCAGCCATCACATAAATTAACGCTTTCCATTGCCTCCCTTGCAAATTCAGTAGAGAAAGCCGCAGACATCCTCGACGCAATAATTTTGTAACCCATAGCCATCGTGATCATTACACCATTAGGGCAGGGTTGGCAGTATTCACAACGTCGGCAAAACTGTTTGCCCAGCTCCACTCTATACTTTTCCATGAGATGTTCGTCTTCTTCCACAACAATGTTCGGATGTTGATAAAAAGAGATGACTTCATCCACTGAATTGATAGAATCAAAACCGGGGATAGGCGTTACATTCGGATACTGGCGTAAAAACTTAAAAGCTATTTTGGCGTTATCAATCATCCCACCTGCAAATGGTTTCATGGCCAAAATTCCCATATTCATTTGGTTTGCAATTGGATGAAGTTCCTGTATTGCTGCATCTTCAATAAAATTAAATGGGAATTGTACACTGCTGAATAAGCCTGTTTTGACCAATTTTACTGCCATCGAGATGTTATGGGAACTAACACCTATAAACCTTACTTTGCCTGCATCCCTTGCCTTGATTGCTGCTTCCATTGCTCCACCTGGAGCGGTGACAGCATTCCAGTCCTCGTCCTGTGCTATTTGATGTAACTGGAATAAGTCAATATAATCTGTTCTCATCATACGCAAACTATTTTCAATATCCGTAATTGCGTTTTTGGCGTCCCGTTTGAGTGTCTTGGTGGCGATGACAACCTTTTCACGTATACCATCAAATGCATATCCAATTTTCTCTTCACTATCAGCATATGCATTTGCTGTATCATAAAAGGTTATTCCCCGTTCATAAGCATGTTGAAGCACTTTCACCGCATCGTTACGGCTGAGTCGAATAATGGGAATTCCGCCGAAACCAAGTTCAGAAATTTTCAAGCCAGTTTTCCCAAACTCTACATAACGCATAAGAGCCTCCTATTCATTAAGATTTCTGGAATTGACAGGATATAGTCAACGAAACCTCCCACCTGCAAATTTTCTGCATCATAGACCCAATGCAGTTTCAAAGGTAAAAAGTGGAAAAGGCGGTCAGTTTTCCTGGTTCGTTGTCATTTTGCTCTCCTTACTGTTTTATAAATGGGAGTCGATGTATATAACCGAATTCCTCACCATTTCCAGTTCTTCATCAGTCAACGGTCGATCCTTTATCCCAATTGATCGGGCTTTGCTTTGACACTTCTGACATAAACCCGTCTTCTTGTTGTACGCTGGTACTCCTGGATGAATTGGACACATCTGTTGACCCTTGTACGGAACGATGTTGGTTTCACCCTTCAGGAATGTTATCACATCCGGGTCTTTGTCGTGGTTTAACAATCCATTGGTGATCAGTTTCCATTTGCACGCTGAACACAATTGTCTCTGCTTATCGGCTAATTGGGCATCGGGGTGATACAGGCATTTGTCGCTTTTATCCCGGACTTGCTTTTCAGTTTTTTTGTAACTGGGGGCTTTGGTTTCAGGCTCTGTTTTCCCGGCTGCAAGGTCTTTCAGGCTGAGTTTGGTTCTCGCCTGTTTCCTCTTCTTCGGTGATGGGGCTTCTTTATCTGGTGCCGATACTTCAACATAAAATTCCTGTGTCTCCACTACCTCTATATCAGCATCCGCTTTTTCATATTCGATTATAAGATCCGCCTCCTGGGGAACGGTAATCGCCGGATATGACATGGCCTGCTTCATCAGCCCAAGTGTCTTGTCTTTAATATCTTGAATATCTTTCTCTTTCTGTTGAATCATCATATCGACATACTTGATGATTTCTCGATAACCATTTATTTCATTTGAATATTTCTGTGTCAGTTCGTCGTATATTTTGAATATTTCAGCAGTGTTATCGTCAATTATCATGAGCGTGTTGAATCCTTATCAAGATTGGTAAATCAATAAAAAAAATTGAATAAAATTAATATTCAGCCAAATCGAACAGCCAGCATGGAAACTGATCCGCCATCAAAGCCCTGAACGGGAAAACTAATTTGATCATTAATATCATACTCCAGGATGGGTTGCCCGTGGAACCGTATGAAGCGCAATCCCTTTATTTATAAGCTGTGAAATCAACTCCTCTCAATCGTCCTCTTTCTTCAAACCAGTCCATTTCAGTAACGGGAGGTGTCGAAATATCCTCCTTGTCCTTATGCACCAAACGGATAGATTGTGTCGGACAGGTGTCTATACAGAGACCGCACCCGATACATTTCTCTGGTATAATTCGATATGCATCTTCATCTTTTTCAATGGCGTTTACCTGGCAGCGTTTATCCGAACAAAGTCCACAGGCAATACATGTCTCAGGATCAATTTCAGCATAATAATGGGAATTGATCACCAGTGAAGCAGGGATATTCAGTTCGTTTATTGATCTTAGAACGCCACAGCAGCATTTACAACAGTTGCAGATATAAAATTGACCGAACTGGACGTTGCTGGTTAAATGAACCAGACCTTCTTCCTCTGTTTTTTTCAGAAGCTCATACGCCTCATCTTTCGTAATGACTCGACCGATTGGGGACTTGTCAAAAATACCGGGAACGGGTGCAATCCCTAAGCAGACCTGCGTGTATCTGTCACAAGGGTGCCCTAATAATTGGCGTTCTTTCTTGCATACACATTCATTTGCTATGAAAGATTGTCCATTTTCAATGATGGTTGATACTTTTTCATAAGACAGCGACGCCTGATGCACTGGAATGGATTTTTCAATGGCAAGCGTCTGCATCAATTGAGGTGTTTTTGAGAAAAACTGTTTCGCATAAACAGGGCTGTAAGCTTCGTGTAATTCGACAAAGTCTTTATCCATACGGGGGAGCTGAAATTCGAAAATTCCGAAGACGTAAGGTAACATTCTAAAAAAGCGGTGTTCTCCCATAGAAATGGAGAACACCTGGCCTTTATTGCGCATTCCAATAAGTCTTTTTTCAAGTCCGTCTATGGGACGCCCCGTCCGCTGAGCTATTTGTTCAGCGGTTTCAAACGTCAATCGCAAATCACAAAATAAATCCGCCTGCTCCGGTGAAAATATTTTTTCCAGTATCTTAATTTCAACACCATCTTCTGTCGCTGGAAAACCATTAGGAAGTGTATCCAGCACATTGGCCAATTTGTGATATATTTCATCGCTCATATTGATGTCTCTCTTGTTGGTCAAACCGTTTGGAAAATAATTGGATATCAATATTCAATGTACAACACAATAGGTCAATAATTTTTTTGTGAGAATCATGGAAGAACGGTGAAGCATCATACAGGATCACCTGTCAATCTAAATTATTGTTAGGCAAAATAATTCAGACAGAATTGGATTCTGCTTATGAAATTTGAATGGGACCCGGCAAAGGCGAAAAGCATCCTTAAGAAGCACAAGATTACGTTAAACGGAGATGGGATGGATTTCCAGTTTCTGGGAAAGTTCTTCGAGAAAGGTTTCAGCCGAGATGGGGATCCGGGCCCCGGTGATTACCTGATCGTCATCTTCATCTATCTCTCCGGGATACCGATACTGCCAGGAATAATCGGACAGACAGGCGGCCCGGCGCAGGAGATTTTCCAAATATGGATATAACTCCGCGCAGGACTCCCCTAGCTCCACAAGGTTATGTGTTTTACGAAAAATGCGTTCATGCCATGTAAGGAGCCCTTTCATAGCCTTTTCGGCCGCCTGTTGGGCATGATATACCGCCTGATCGGTCATGGGCGGTCGATCTTCAAAGGCCAGTTCAGCCATCCGGAGATCGTGTGCCGCCTTGGTGTACCATGCCCTTACCTCGGCGATGAGTTCAGGATTGTGCGACATAAAGTAGTTCTCCTTCCCTTAGAACAGTTGCCGGAAGTGATGTGATAACGGAAGCTCGCAGTGCAAAACGCTCCGATGTCCAGACCAGAACATCTGCGGCTCGGCCTGTTCCCCAAAGACACTCATAGGCCAGCTTGGAACGCTTTCGTTCCGGCTCGGCGTCGTCCGGAACGATCATGAGAATATCATAATCGCTGTTCGGTCCGGCATCGCCTCGGGCACAGGAACCGAAAAGATAAACGCGCAGAGGGTGATAAGCAACGATCAGACGCCTGACGATCTCCACAAGTGTTGGATCTGCGTTCATGATTGTCTTTTCCATGATGTATCCTCCCTTCACAGAGACTCTTACAGCAAAATACTTGTATTCTTAAAAGCTTCGCCGCCAACGGCGTGACAGCCCCAACAGGATATTCCTTATCTCCGCTTCACGCCTCCCTTACGCCGCAGACCCAGCCCATACAGGTAAATGTCCGGAACATCGATACGGTCGTTCGTTCGCTCACGAAAGATGCCCAATTCCACCAGATAGTCGATGAGCTCCCTTGCATTCTGGGCAGGCGGGTCTATTTTTTTGACTCCCTCTCCCCAGGATTCATTCCAATGCTGGTCAAGCAGTTCCTGTAACTCGCGCCGTTTCCATGGAGACAACCTGTCCTTTGCTATCCGATCCCTGACCCCATGCAACCAGGGCCATTCATTGTGGATGGCCTGCTCGACATGATCTGCCGATACATCTTCGAGAGCTTGGCGGAGCGAGGTGGGATGAAACAGCTTGGGCGGCGTGGCGCGAGGATTTCCGCATTCCTTTTGCGCCGCCTGCTCGAAGAGCCTGACCAATTCTCTTGGCGTGGCGCATTTGTGTCCGTCACGAAGGTGATCGAGTACCCAGTTGAAGCTCTGTCCCTTGTTTGTGTTGGCGCCCATGTATTGTCCAACGGTACGTTCGATAAAGGGGCGGGCATCCTCTGCTTTTTTCAGGTTGGGGATATGTCCGAATATTTTGTGTGGTTCCTTAATGAAGGGGATCCGTGCGCCCTTGCAGTAATCGAACAACTGCTCATCCGTATTCGAGATACGCTTGATGAGCATCGAAAAAAGATTCTGATCGCTCCAGCCAAGTTCAACCCGATTGGCAGCCAGTTTGGCCAGGTCCGCCCCCCCAATTCCCGCGTGGCGCCGGAACAGATCCTTTCTTAGGAATATCTTGGCCCGGAGTCTCTGCCATCGCCTTGCATAACTGGACCAGAATGCAACGAGGCCCTGAATGGCCTTGGCCATTGCTTCCCAATCGAAACCACCCAAAGTATCCAATTCGTCATAACCGACAAACAGCCACTGATCCGCATCCTGGAGTTTCTGATCCAACCGGTCCAGAGCAAGTAATGGCTCATTTCCCGAATTTGCGAATGCATCGAGTACTTGATCCGGTGCGCCTCCGGGCAGATCAAGAAACTTCAGCTTTCCGGAATCGCTTATCTCTTCTTTAAGAACCCGTATGAGGTATGCGAACCAAAGATCCACAGCCTGATCCGGTGTCTTCAGGGCGTTCGTCAGGCCTCGAGAATCAGCAAACTGCGCACCGATAGGGTATCCGGGTATCAACTTGATGAGATCAGCGTTTTTATAGGGTAATCGCAACTCGGGAGCAAAAGGTGCCAACGCAGACAACAGTCTGTTTTTGAAAACCGCATTGAAAAGGGCGGATTTGCCTGTTCCTCTCTCTCCCACCACAAGCATCACATCGGGATCGAAGGCCCGGAGGTGCTGTCTGATAGGATAATACCGACATGCGAAAGACTCCCCAGGTTCCGATTCTGCCTGGCCGTAACCAAGGTTCGAAAGAAAATCCAGAAGCGTCTTTTGCGTGTCTTTTCTGAATTTACTCATTGTTTGTCACCTCTGAACCGGTTGAGAATACGGTCGGCAAGACTCTGGTAGTCCGGCGATTCCACGATCGTTCCGGCCACTTCATCGATATTGCGAAAATCAGACAAAACGTCGTCATAACGAATCGGGACCGAAACATGCGGTGCATCGCTGCTTTCAATGTCTTCAATACTCCAGAAACTATCCTGGCCGGACTCTGCATAATAAAGCTCCGTGAATTCATCTCGGGCTCTGTCTGCAAATCTTTGAGTTGCTTGCCTATTCAGTTCGGGTGCCCTGGGGACCATCGCCTGAACCATAATGCAGTCGCCTTGCTGCTTGTCTGCCCGGACCCGTTGAGCCCCCAGTCGCTCAATGATCAGCCTCAAGCCACGCCAGCTCTGCTCGGAAGATGTACCGAACAGTACATGTAAATGGGCAAAGCCACCCAGAACCATGCCGGCAGTCTCGGCGAGTCCAGCGCGGAGATCCACCAGAAGCCAATGCGGGTGAAGCTGCGTGCGCACGTCCTGAAGGAGCATGAAAAAAGGATGCTTTTGTTTGTCATCAGGTCTCGGCGGTTCGAAATCCAGTCGAGCCAGTTTCCCAAGATATTCGCTATCAACGCGACCAGACGGAATCACCAGAATTTCCCCTTTTCCCGTCACCTTTTCACGGCGGCAGGCATGGTAGTAATCCCGAAAATCTACCGGCCCAATAGGTTGTTCGAGCAAATAATCCGCTACACCCCATCTCGCCGTTGTTCCTTCCTCGTCGGCGGCCAGCAAAGTGCCTATACCGGGGGCATCGAGGTCCGAATCAATGACAGCCACTCTTTCGCCCTTTCGCGCCCGATGGATCGCAAAAGCAGCCAAAGCGGTGGATCGGCCGACACCCCCCTTGAAGGAATAAAAAACCACAATTGGCGGCTGCTTGGTGCTTAAACGGACTGGCTTTTCCCAAGGCGGCTGATCCATTGGGAAAAACCATCCACCGCGCGACCGGTAGCGATCCAAAATCCGTAGGCGGAACTCATCCGGATGTGGCTTGCTTTCCTTCCATGTGTTCTCATATACAAAATTATCGGCATCCGATACTTCCTTACTCACAGTCCAGATGTCATCTGTCCAGATACCTTGGGCTTCTTCACCCAGTTTCATCCGAATGCTGTCTATCAAGTCTTGATGTGCAGCTCCAGGCCAAATCACAAGGCGAAGCATGCCATAAATATCTTCTATCAGCACCATTCTGCAGTCAATGGGGGCTTTGCTCAAAGCAAAGATCAAGAACGTTACCGCTGATTGACGGGCCTCATCCAGATGTTTGAATTTTGGAATCATAGTATCACCTTGCCTTCTTGCCTTCTTGCCTAAGTCGTCCAATCACATGCATATAAAGACGTTTAGCTTCAGCTATCCAGAGGGAAGCTGTTGTCTTGGAGATCGTTCCCTCATAGTGGTATCGCAGCGTCTCTTTCCAGCCAGAAGGTGGATCTGCATACGAAATGCTTGTGAATGCCCCACGTGGCATATATGGCGCTGTTCTTGACGACGGTAAAGCCGCCAGTCTCAGAGCCTCACCGCTCAATCTATTCAGGTCGTGTTTGAATTCCCGTATTGGGATATTGGCCGAACGATCAACCTGAATAAGGGTCTTTAGAATACATTCAACCACATATCCCGCCAGATAAGCTGCGCCGTCATACCGCCGCCTGTTCATGAGAGCTCGTGCATCCGTGTAATGTTTTCTTGCTGCATCGGGATAGTCTTCACCTGATAATTGCCGCATGTTCGACATCAGTTGCCGCTCCTTGTGCCATTTTCATTATGGATGGAATTGAGTGCCTGGCGCAACAGCCTGTCCTTCTCGTCCGGGCTCTTCGGGCCGATGAGACGGAAGGCAGTCAGACGATGATCGTTAGCCGGAATTTTCCGGGATAGGGTGAAGAGGACGATATTGACAACCTCACCGGATATTTCTCCGAAGGCGCCCGGACCCAAATGGGCCAGGGTC